>JAJDWI010000143.1 GCA_022825665.1 Candidatus Poribacteria bacterium | reverse complement strand
GGCACTTTCAAGCGAAAGGTCTAATCCACCACAACGATGTACAAATAGTATATCATAAATCATAATTACTTTCAAGCGTTTTGTGGCGTTGTTTCATCCCAAAGCTAAAGCATTGGGCTTTCACACCGCAACGTTTGGTAAGTGAAATCTCACCTTATATCCATTAAAATCCCATTAAACCACAACAACGACGACATACTGGCATTGGACCTTCAGTACTAATAGACTGACGGAATTTCATTGCTTTCTGATTATTCCACATATCAACAACCTTGTCTTCTTTGATGTTGCCAATAATATAATCATGGTAGTCTCTACAGAGACTAACGTCCCCGTTACTATCAATTTCAAGTGTCATGAAAATACTGACACACTGATTATATCCGAAGGTCTCCTCATGATTGGTATAGTAGGTTTGGATTTCACCCTTTGAGTTTAATCGAGGCATCATGACAGGTGGACATCGCTTCTGTTTATGTGATAGATTTTCCATCTCTTCAAACCGATCCAGTATTTCACCGTGATCAAAGTCATGCCACGTACCGATCCATCCATAATGTGTTTGTGGTTTGAACCCGAAACGTCTCTCAAAATCCTCTGTGTGTTCCTGCGCGGATTCAGCATCAATCCACCATGTTAAGTAGAAGATTTGTGCATCAGCAAATTGACTTGTGAACTTATACAGGTCTACAACAACATCTATGTTATACATCGTAACGCAACTGAGTGGAATAATATAAGGGAACGTCAGGTTGCGTCGTTCTTTCTCCGCATTGAGGGTTTCCAAAGCTGCTTTAACATCTTTAAAGTTGTCGTAATTATCAGTTACACCGGGTCGTTGTGTATTGTGGATCTCTTCATTCGGACCATCAACACTCAGATAGATAATTTTGCATGTTTCCAAAATATCATCGGCACGTCTTGCAATGTTTGTAGCATTACTGACAAGTGATATAGGCATTCCTTTCTCTTTAATGTAATGCATCAATTCAATGATACCAGGGTACAGCATCGGTTCACCACCCCAGATGTACCACACCGGAGACCAACCTGCATCAACAATTTGGTCAACAAGGTCTTTATATACTTCTACAGGTACTTCACGTTGTTTTAGCTCTTTGAGTGATTTACCTACGAGATAACCGTTATCACCCCATTGCCCGCAGGAATGACAACGCAAATTACACATATCTGTAATACGTAGACTAACCAACTGAATATCATCACCCTTACCATGTTTTGCACCAAAAGGATGACGTAGGTTAAACGTTTCCTTCGCCAGTTGGTATCGCATAAACTTACGCGATGTCTTCCAGTCCTGTGTCATAGCGGTTGCAAGTTGGTTTACAAGAAACCGTGAAGAAATTCGACTTCTAAGCGACATTACTACTCCTTTACCATCATCAATTCATTAACTCATCTACAAAATATATTGATTGTAGAATTCCTTTTTGTATTTGATTTTATTATTGGTCTGTTTCAGTTTTCACGAGTGTAAGCGCAGCAGAATTGAGACAGTAACGTTTCCCTGTCGGTTCTGGTCCGTCGTCAAACACATGCCCGAGATGTGCATCACATCGGCTACAAATAACTTCTGTGCGCGGCATAAAAAAGATGCTGAAATCTGATTTTGTCCCAATACAATCTTTGGAAACAGGTTCCCAAAAACTGGGCCATCCTGTTCCTGAATCATATTTTGTATCAGAAGTGAAAAGAGGACTACCACAGCAGATACAATGATATGTACCTTGTTCCTTACAATCGTGGTACTTGCCAGAAAAAGCACGTTCAGTGCCTTTCTTCCGGGTAATTTTATATTCTTCAGGTGATAGTTGGTCTTTCCATTCCTTATCTGTCTTTGTTATTTTGTCTTCACCCATATATAACTCCTTAATTCATGCTTTATATTACCACATATTTTAATGAAATAGCAAGATGTTTACAGAGTTGAATTAGACATCAGATACGACATACTGTTTGGCTGTGTGTTATTTTTTATCCTTTATACGTCCTAAAACTTTGCATGTCGTTGCTGATAATATTTCATATCGCACACCACCCCAAACGATCTTTCGTTGAAACATTGCATAAAATGCGTTTATACCAGCAAGAAAAATAGAGAACGGGGCAGCGTATTTACTGATGCGAAGTGTGTCCTGTACATCTGGCATATCGTGCAGCCATTGTGGCAGGTTTCTACAACATAAACGAAAACCGATTACTTCAAAAAATGGTATAAAAACTACAGGAAGAAGTCCCGGTTGAGACCCAACAAAAGGCATAGCAAATGGAATTGCCACTATCACTAATACTGCCTTTGGGAGAAAAAGAAACAAACACCCGAACCACTGCGCCCACAAACCCATGTGACGTGTCATTATCATCTGCCTATTTGTAAATTCAAAAATCTGTCCCCAAGTTCGGTTAGATGTACGGGTTACCGCTACACAATCGGGAACGAAATGTATTTTCTTTTTCACATCTCTGACAGCGCGTGTTGTGTTTAAGTCTTCAATTGTAGCTTGTTCCCATCGCTGCAGAATCTGTCCCTTTTCAAGAAAATCACGTCTAAAGGCGTTGGAACCACCCCACACCATCGTCAGCCAATGATCCCCTTGTAATGCCATCTGAAAGTTAATCCAAGTGGCTTCAACAAGTGATGGAAAGTTCCATGTTTGTGGAAAATAGAATCTACCACCGACCGTTGCTCCGATTGAATTATCTTGTAAAGGTGTAACTAACAAGCTTAACCAATCCTTTTGTATAGACACATCAGCATCAACAAAAGCGATTACCTCAACATCCTGTGGTAATTTACCTATCACTGTCATAAGGTTCTGAACTTTTTGAGATCGTGGTAAATCATTGTCTATTATATTCGGGGCTAAATAAACATCAGCATAAGGAATATCTTTAACAAGTTCTTGCAGGTGTGGGTATGATACATCGTAATCTGAACCATCTATATCATGTGTGACAAAGAAAATTTGATAATCACCTTCATACTCTTGATGAAGTAGACTCGTTGCGTGTTCAGCAGTATCATCATCCCAACCGTAATGAGGGGCAACTATCGCAACTTTCGGTGTATAAGACGGTCTTTTTATCTTGCGTTCTCGACGTGTATAAAAGAAGGATTGGCTAATTAACAATACCTCAAGTATAAAAAGAAAGTATGTTGTAAAAATAATAATAGATGTATTCATATCCTAAATACAAGACAATGAAACATATCGAAAGATTACAACAATCTATTTACAGTGGTTATATGTCATTGTTCCTGGGATCCTGACGGTATATTGTTATATCATATCTATGGATAACTTTTATTCAGATATCCGAACCCACTCAAGTTTGGTTTTTAACTTTGGTATCAACTTGTTATTAAGCAAAAATATGTGATCAGGTTGTTCAAGAAGTCTTGCATAATATTTTCCAGATTGGTCTTGTTTCCCTATCTGCAACACCTGCTCCAGTTGCTTATTAAATTCTATAGTAATCTGTATGTGTGGTGAGTTTAAACCTGTAGTAGTTTCATGATTTATTTTATTGTAGGTAATGTATTCTTCTACCTTCAAGTCAATCAATTCGTAAAGTAGAGAATTTATTTCAGCATTTTTTGCGTCTTCTTTTATAGGATGCGTCAATCTCCAATTCGTTCCAAGTCGTTGGCATGTAAATTGGACATCTCCGTTATTAACTGTATCACTTGTATATTTTATAGTAAGTCGAGATGGATCATCAATACTAAAATTGAATAAATTCTTATCACGAAGCCATGCAATACCTTTGCTAATTTTATCATATAGGTCACGATTAACACTGACTATTTTATTTGAATTATTTACACTAACATAAACTGTCCCATCATTAGCGATATTGCCAAAATGTATTCTAACAGGTTTTTCCTCACCTTGTAATGTGAATATTACTTTTATTTTTGGATTTTCTAAACCATATTGAGCAAGATCTTTTGACTGACCATTAACATGCGCTGCTGCTTCTAAGGAGTCAGCACCAAATAACAGGTCACTAACGGCTTTTGGGTTAGCGTTAAAATTATAAGTATTATCCTGTAGTTCCCACCTTTTGTCTTGCAACTTAATACCAATTATGTTGTGTGTTTCGTATTGAATTTCAAATTTTATGACATCTTTACGTTGGAAATCAAGTAGACGTTTATCACGGAAGTCGAATAAAGTATTATTGAGTAATTTGACGATATTTTCGGTAACTGTATATATTCCACCTTGATGGATTGATCTGACATAGACATAACCTTTTTCCTCGTTATTCAGTGAAGAGGATGTTACAGTTGAACCTATGTCAAGTCCATAAGTTTCACTTCCATCTGTCATACTAAATTGGATACGAGGATTTTTTAACCCATATTTATCTAAATTAGAATCAACAACTTTTCCATCTAATTCAAAGGCAGACACTTTCATAGCATGTAATCTTGTAAGAATGGATTTTATATATTCTGTATCAGCATTCGTAGAAATGGGCTGTGTGATTATCCAATCGTAACCAACTTTTTTACAAGCAAACTGTTCCGGTTTTTGATACTGAATTTCTGTGATTGTTTCTGGTTCAAACTTTATGACTGACTTGTCTCGGATATCTGTTGGGGATTTTGTTAAATCATCAAGTGCACTGGATTCTATAATGAATATATCTTCTTCTGATTTCTCTTTTGTATATACTGAAAAATGTATACCCTTTTTACCGATAAGAAAAGTCTTAGGTGAACTTGCAACATCCTTCCACAATTCCACTATTATAGCAGGTTTTTCTAAACCATACTGATGATATTCAGAAACCTCAAGAGTCTGTCTAACGCGTTTATTCAGAAAATCATCTAACATTTCGTTGACTTTCTCAATGTCTGTGTCTGCTTTAAAGGGTGTTGATATTATCCATACATTTTCATGCTTTCTTTCGACCGTCAGTGTCTGATATACTTCATCAGCATAGGTAAGACGCAGTTTATTAATCTTTTCGCGGGGCAAGTCATAAACTTGGTAGATTCTGGGTTTATCTTTTTCTGTTTTCACCTGTTCTGGTTTCGGAAGTATTAAGAAGTATGCTATAGCAATCCCTGCCAGAACAACTATGATTACAAGGGTAGATCGGAAATTCACTCTTTTCCTCCTTCCCGTCTTTGCCACCATACTACTAAACCACCAATAAACACAGATAATGGTATTAAAAACAGAGATATTAACTGTACAAGATTCGCTTCTTGAACGGTCATTCTACGTAAAATCTGGTTACTCTTGTCAGGTTCGGTGATTGCAATCAGGTCTCCATCTTCAGTAAGCCAATTGATTGAATTGATCAATAGGATACCATTTGCTTCACCCCAAAAAAAGTTCATTGCAATCTGTGAACTCCCAAATACGACGATTCGTGTATGATTCATTTCAGAAGATGTCTCATCTTCTGAATCAATAATCTTCTCTACTGCGACAGCTATAGAAACGGGTGCTGCTAAATCTACATCAGGTGTATAGCCATCACTACTGAACTTCCCATCAGGATTACGTCCTCTCTCTGCCCAACTAACTGTTTTCGGGCTTGCTGTTTTTGCTAAAGATTTAATTATAAGGTCGGATTTGGAACTATTGATAGGTGTAACTGAACGCGTACTAGGAAATGCCAGACGATGACCTGCCAATGGACGTGTTATCTCGTGGAATTCAAAATTAGGAAAAGGGGCACTCGGTCCAAGCATAATAGCTTGAGCAACCTTATCTAATACAAGATCGTTACCTACGGAAACACCCCATTTTTTTATGAGTTGAACAAGTCCCTTGTTAACATCCTCAGTTTCCTTTGATGGATTAAACAGTATCAACAGTTTTCCAAAGTCAGCTAAATATTTGTCTACCTTTCCTATATCTTTTTGCGAAAATGGGTATGTTGGTCCAGCAATAACAAGTAAGTCACAATCATCTGGAATATCTTGTTCTATCAGGAATGATAAAGAGATAGGTTCATAATTATTATTTTTTAATTTTTCTTTTAGTTTGCTTAATCCAGAATCATTTAAATCATCTATCTTATGTTCACCATGATCTTCAAGGAAGTAGACTTTTTTGGATCTTTTTTGAATGAGTTTGAGAACAGCACTTGTGAACTTCTGTTCGCTGACAATAGTCACTTCTTCTTTTCTTTCATTAGTCGCAAATACTATTGTTCCATCAACCAATTTTGTATCAACAAGGTGTGTTTCAATATATGGGTTTTTAATTGAGAAAGAGATAAATTCAGATTCTCGTTGATACAATTCTAACTTATCTATTGCTCTAACGGCATTTTGTGAGGTAGGATCACTAAAAAATGCCATTACATCGATTTTTTTATTCAATGACTTCAGAATCTTTGTTGTTGATTCAGAAAGTGAATTCTCCCTTAATTCTGTTAAATCTAATTTGTAATCAAATCTTTGTGCAACAATAATATTGACAAATACCGCAATACCTATAACACCGAGAATGCTCAGGGTGACATTTGTACCATAACGTAATTGTCTACTGACAAAGAAGTTTACAAATTCTTTGTAACGGAGTAAAGCAAACACAGCAAACGCAGCTAAAAAAAGAACAAAGAAAATCCAAAAAGCTATCCATACTTTAAGGACTAAACATACAATTACAAGAAAAGATAAAATTAGACTGACGAACCCAGCAAGCGATCCAGCAACGTTTTTTCTTGCCATATTCTATCTCCATTTTGAAGATTCAATCGACTTGAACGTTGCATACAAGCAGACACAAGTAAAACTAATGTAATAAATTATATCTTTAAATGACATCGCTCCACGCGAGAAATCACTATAATGTTCGCTAAAGGATAGATAGCTCAAAAATTTACCAACAGTTTTATCTTCGTTTGAGACAGCACCTATAATCCATAGTACCAATAGAAAGCCGAAACTTGTCAATGCTGCTACAATCTGGTTTTTGCTCAGTGAAGACATCAACAACCCTAATGACAAAAAGCAGGAACAAAGTAGGATGAGTCCAAGGTACCCACTGATTATCAAACCACCGTCTAAATGACCAAATCGTTGGGTAAGGAATGGAAAAAGCAGGGTTAAAACAAGCATAAGTATGATAAGTGTCATACATGCCAAGTATTTTCCAAGAACAACTTGTCCGTCCGTAACGGGGGATGTTAGAAGCAATTCAATAGTACCAGATTTACGTTCCTCTGCAAATAATTTCATTGTTAAGACTGGCGTAAAAAAAAGTAGTATTGTTGCCATACTACCAAATGCAGTCTGCATGACTCCATCACCATAACCGCCATTTCCGCTTGCTCGGAACAAATAATAGAAAAAGAGAAAACCCGATAATGCTGAAAAGACAAAACAGACGAAATAAGCTATGGGTGAAACAAAATATGTATAGAGTTCTTTGGTGCAAACTGCAAGTATGTTTCTCATGTAGTTTACTCATCATTAACAATTTATTGGATTTGTTACCCAAACTGTTTCCGAACTTTTCCGACAAAGAATGGTCCTAATGATTCAATATATTTTGTTGTTTGTTCAGTTTTACGCATATCCTGTATTAGTCGAGATAAAGGATATAATTCTGCCCCTACTAAGCCGATCACGAATTCATTATCATTTTTATCTAAACCGAAACTTGCAAGTCTGATGTCACTTGCATACCCACCCGCAGCATAACTACGTCCAAGCATAGCATGCTCTCCAAGAATACGTCCACGATCCCGTGGTTCAAGCTGATAAAACTCAGGTTTACGTCGGAGTGGGTACCATATTGCCCATGGACAATCGGAATTAAGAACATTTCTACGCGGTTTATCTATAAGCCATTCTTTTAAGTCTGGTTCTCTCCCACTTGAATAGGTTCGTCCGATCATTGTCATTTCTGGACGATATGTAAGATTAGATTCAACTTGTGCTTGATGAATCAATGAACGGGATTCTTTCAACAAGGTTGCTGGATCCTCTGCCATGAAAAGCACACCGATACCGTTTGGATGGTTCATGTCGTCATATAGAACGGTGTTCAGACTACACGCATCAAGTAATTCAACAATTTTTGATGTGTCGCTGTCCATTTCAAAAACATGGAGTTGAAAGAACAATCTATGATCGCTATATTGTGGCTCTCCATCAATAGGTAATCCAGTTTCTCGGATATCTAATAACTCAGGTGGTTTGGGTCTATCTCTTTCAGTGTTCATAAAGTGTATATTCGACAATGCCTTCGCTTTATCTTTTTGTGTTATATGACTCTCGAATCCACTCCTCAAGTACTGGATCGGGATTATCCACGACTTCCTTTGGTAAAGTAAATGAGGATCGTCCGGTATTCTGCTTTATAAGATTTAACCCATGTTCAAAACTGGACAGAATATCATCACAGACTTGTTGAATAGTGATTTCTTGTGACAACGCTCTTTCACAGATAGCATCGGTTGCCGATTCATCAAATTTAATTTCTAAGTCGTGGTCATCATAAAACTTTGCTTCATATCTCCGTACTCGTTCTCGCAAGACCATGTTTCTGTTGTATTTTTCATCATTAATAATTCGGTGTAGTTCAGTTTCAGGATCCTCTACAACTGTTGACGTTACAACAAATTCTTCTACGCCTGTAGAGGGTAGTTCGAACTTAAAATTGCGTAATACCTTCTCACAGACAGTCATCAAAGCACGAGCACCAGTTTTTTGTTCAATAGCTTGTTCAGCAATTTTACGTAATCCACAATCAGCAAACAACACATTAATTCCATAAGCATTAAATGCGTTTTCATATTGACGAATAATTGAACCTTCAGAGTGTTTCAAAATATAATAAAGATCATCAACAACTAATTCATTACATACAACATGAACGGGAAGTCTACCAATGAATTCAGGTTCAAATCCAAAATCAATAAAGTCCTTAGGAGTAACATCAGAAAGATATTGTGCTGCATCATCTGTAGGACTCGCGACTTCTGCGTTGAAACCGATTCTACTTTTATGCATTCGCTTCTTGATAATCTTTTCCATACCGGTAAATGCACCGCTAATAATGAATAGAATATGTCGTGTATTGATAACTTCTTTTTCTACTTTACCGCGTTGTTGAAACTCCATAGCAGCACGCATCTGTGAAGCAACATCATTACCACCCCTGAGGTCTACCTCTGTTTCCTCCATCAATTTTAGGAGCCCAATCTGCACGCCACGTCCACTGACATCTCGTCCAATGATATTCGGTGGTGTTGCGATTTTGTCTGCTTCATCAAGATAGATTATTCCGTACTGTGCTAATTCAAGATTATCATCCGCTTGTGAAACAAGTTCACGGATTAGATCGTCTACATTGGCACCGACATAACCTGTTTCACTAAATCGGGTTGCATCGGCTTTTACAAATGGCACACCGATCAACTTCGCAATATGTCTAATCAGATATGTTTTGCCAACACCTGTCGGTCCGAGCATAACTATATTCTGTTTAGAATAATCGGTTACCGCAGCATCAGGATTTTCATGGCATTCTCGGACATGGTTGTAATGATCACATACAGCAATTGCGAGTGCCTTCTTAGCATCATCTTGCTTGATAACATAACGATCTAAATAGTTCTTTATCTCTTTGGGTTTTAGGTCAAAATCCAGGTCAAATGTTGTCTGTGGTTCTGGTGTTTCTCCTACTGTCATTTCAGAAGAACTTTCTTGTCCACCTACATATCCCAGGCTGACACTTACACCATCACCGTATTTCTGTTTAAAGAATTCTTGAAAATCCTTTTCGATTTCTTCTTGAGTTGGAATTTTCTTATCATATATCATTCTATGTTTACCCATCAGAATCCTATAACTGGATTCCCGCATACATGTGTCAGTTTAATCTAATGATAATGCACATTGGAAAGGATGAAATCTTATTCCTTCACATTTGCATAGAAAAAAGGAGGCATCGTCAAAGCCACGACATCATCCTCACCTGATATCTCGCGTGCCATTGATAATGCGTCATCTAAATTCTTTGCCCAATCTACACCCAACTGCTGTGCTACCCTCGGTTCTTTTGGTCCAACCAAAATTACTTTAGATAGATATTTCAACGGGTAAGTCGCCCAATACCACACTGTAAAAGGATGAAAACCGTGATGTGCATATCTATTGCGATAACAGTCTATAAGATACTCATCCTTGGCGTATTTCTCCTGATATTTCTGTTGCATCTCAAAAGGTTCGGTTGTGTCAGCAAGCACTTCATCGTAAAACATCTTATATGCAACATGATACTCTTCATGAAATATCTCATACGTTGGATTTAAAATAATGACAACCCCGTTCTTTTTTATTAACGGTTTATTATAGAACCAATTAAATACATAACCAAGGATGTCACTCACCACTAAAACAGGATTGATACGAGCATCCACAGCATAAGGACTCATATCTGGCAAACCAAAGACTAATGTACTATACTGTCGTGGAATATCAATTGCTAACTGATCTTTCATTAATGAAAGTGTTTTCTCATGAACGGAATCAATGTCTCCAGCGTTTACTGCCATCGGTTCATAGTCAGTCCGAACACTCTTGAGAATTTTATATCGTGCTGATTCAGGTAAAAGCGACAAGGTTGCGGGTGTAAAAGTCTTGATTATACGTTCAGCAATGTTGCAGTCTTTATTAGCTTTTCCAACATACCGAAGATGGAAAGGGTAAATTGCTCCATTCATCGCCGCTTCAATAACTAATATCGGTGTTTCCTTCTGAATAAGTCGACTCATACGCTCAATACAAGCGTGCATGTGTGAACCTTCAGGCTGCATCACATGTGGACTTTCAGATGTCATGTGTGGAGAATGATGCGGGGCAATTGAATTGTATGTACCAAGACCCACTGCAACAGATTTATGTCCACCATTGAGTGGAATCTGTATCATATCAACATATATTATCAGGTCTGCTTCAAGTGCTGCTTTATCAGTCTCAACGATCTCATCCTGATCTGTTTTCCCTACTTCAACAATTTGGTCGGAATCTTCTGCGTCAAAGTTTCGGAGTTGATGTGGATAGAACTCGTCCATAATATCTTTCCCCAACATAAATTCGAGTTCGTGTTCCTTCATCTTCCTGTGTAATGCCACAGCACACATCAATTCAATTTTCATTTTACTTACACCACATTCGTACAACATCTTCAAAAGCGTTTCAATCATTATCTGCCGCATATCTGGCTTTTTGGTTGCTGGAAAAGGTTGGCAGTTATCATCAAATAGTATTAACACTTTTGAATTACCATCTACAAGTTCTCGAAGCGGTGGCATATCAAGTGGGTTTTCAAAAGCATTTTTTGTATGATCAATGAGTGCAGAACGCTTAATACCTGGCAGTGGTGGCTTGGCGAAAAACACCTCAGAATTGTCGGGTAATTTCGCATTGATGAGATGATTTCCGAAGTATGTGAAGTATTTCATTAACTGAAAAAACCTAAGATAAGATTGTTATATTATGTATTGAATTCTTACTTTATTTTAGCATAGTTGTGGACATTGTGCAACAATTTTGTATTGACAGTAGATACATACATTTGTCGTATTACAATACGGTGAATTGACTGAGTAAACACTCAATAAATCCAATTCTATACAAATAAACGGTTCTGTTTTGATTGTGTTTTATGCTTAGGTAAGTAAAGAGAAGGGTAGGATAAACAAAAAATTTAGGTCAATATAGACAACAATAATTATTCATCAGATAAACGATTTATAAGCGTTGCGCTATATCCTGCGCCAAAACCGTTATCAATATTAACAACCGTAACTCCAGAAGCACAACTATTTAACATTCCAAGTAACGCAGCAAGTCCACCGAAACTGGCACCGTACCCAACACTTGTTGGCACTGCAATCACTGGTATATCAACCAGTCCACCAACAACACTTGGCAATGCCCCTTCCATTCCTGCAACTACTATAATAACCCTTGCCTGTAGAAGTTTCTCATGATTACCAATTAGTCTATGTAATCCTGCGACTCCAACATCATACAGTCGTTCAGGTGGACAACCCATCATATATGCAGTTTCAGCTGCTTCCTCTGCAACTGGTAAATCAGAAGTACCCGCAGAAATGACAAGTACCCCTTCCTTACCTTCTTTGTCAGATTGTACTACTGAGATTGTACGACCGAGTTCGTTATAGCGAGCATCTGGATGAATTGCTTTTACAGCTTCGTACATCATAGGAGTAGCCCGCGTTGCTAAAAGCGGATGTCCAGCATTAAGTATACGTTCACTAATTTTAGCAACTTGAGAGTCGGTTTTGCCTTCACAAAATATGACTTCTGGGAAACCAGTCCGAAGCTGTCGATGATGGTCAATTTTGGAAAAACCGAGGTCTTCAAAAGGGAGAGTGCGGAGAGATTGAAGTGCTTCACGTACCTCAATCTCTCCATTTTTGACCTTCTCAAGGAGAGTCGTTAACTTTTCAACTTCCATAGGTGTTGACACTAAACTAAGAAGATGTAGTTCAAGATTACTCAACTACAAAATAAAAAGATTCTATGAAAAAGTATGATCAACTGATTTGGTAATGTGAGATTATGCTTCTTCAGTTTCCTTTTTACCTGATTTCTTATCGTTAGCGAGTCCGGGTATCGTTTCAGTAATCTTATTTCGCACTTCCGATGAGACCTTTTTGCCTGTTTCAACGGCAGATTTCACCTGATTTGTTGCGTCTTTGACACGGTCCTTACCTACTTCAACGAGTCCTTGTACACTTTCCTTCCCTTGGTCAACGATCTGTTGCACATTCTCTCTCGCTGTTTCACTTGCTTGTTGAGCGAGTTCCATAGTCTTATCTTTTGCTTGTATGGAAGTATCCTTGATTTTTTGCCGAGTTTCTTTACCCGGTGCGGGAGCATAAAGTAGACTCAGCACTGCCCCCGTCAGAAAACCAGTGAAGAAAGCAAATATCATTGTCAAGCCATTGTTGCGTCCATCATTACTCATGAGTTTATCCTTTCTGTCTATAGATTAGGGTCGTTATATCTTATCATTCAAACTATTAGAATGAAATTCGTCAACCCTTAATAATATATACGTTTATTTTTCTTATTTCTTTTCAATTAAGTTGTTCTTCAATATCTTTTTTCAATATTAAACTTGAATTTTATTACAATATCGCATCCTATGAAAGCAAATACACAAGAATTGGCAGAGTCAATTCTTATTCTGAAACTTCTGCTGTTTCTTCTGTTGTCTCAGGTTCTGAATCAATATTTGGAACGGATGTATTAGCTTCTTCGTTTACAGAATCAGGTTCAGACGTTCCTTTTGAATTTGATGATTTGTATAGTCTATCCCAACCTGCTTTTAATCCATGCCACATACCAATAACATCGGCAAGGGATACTGCAACCTGATTTCGAAAATATTCTGCTTGTTCTATTGTTTGACCTGAGAAAGTCGAGACCATTTGGACAAGTGATTCCAGTTCCTGTATACTTTGACTCAGTTTTTCTGTCATCTCTTGCACATTATGTAACGTTGGTTGTATCTCGTCTTCGCTTATCTGCTGTATTGATGCGGTAACACCGTTAATGTTTTGAAGCAATTGTGGTAATTCTTTGTTAATCTCTTTCACTGTCTGACTAACATCTGCGATTAGTATTCCTACTTCCTGATTGACAAGATTCTCGGTCGAATTAAGAGTGTTCTGTATGCTATTCAGGGAATTCCTTAAACTACTAAGGGTCGCACAGAAATAAACAAACAGTGCTGCTAAAGCAAGTAACGCTATCCCAAGACTGCATTGCCAAAATATAGTTAGCATCATATTTGGTTCCATGTAAATTCATCCTCTCTAAACATTTTTATGTAAAAGATGCAGTAACGGTAATGTCATCTGTTTACAAACAAAATCAAGTTCTATTTTATTAGTTGGTTCTCTATGATATTGGTTGTTGCTACAATTGCAGATTCCACTTTATTTAGGTTTTTGCTGCCACCTTGTGCTAATTCTGGACGACCACCACCGCGTCCATCCGCAACCTGTGTTATCTCTTGAATGAGTTTTCCTGCATTCAAACCACGTGTTTCCACAAGATCAGTTGTAACTCCAACAATAAATGCAGCGTCATTTCCCGTAATTGAAGCAAGAGCAACAACACCCGAATCAAGGCGAGTTTTGAGCACATCCACCATCTGTCGTAAACTGTCTCTATCAGTTTTTTCTACGAGTGTTGCAATAACCTTCACACCATCAACGACTGACGCATCATTTACTAATACATCAATATTGGATAATGCGTTTTGACTTTTCAATTGACGAACTTGCTGCTCCAATTCTCGTTGTTCCTGTAGCAGTAGTTCAATTCTATCTTGTAAACCTACTTTTGGAGTTTTTAGTAAATTTGCCACACCAGCAAGTAGTGCTTCATCATCCTGAATTGTCTTGACAGCAGAACTACCTGTCAATGCCTCAACACGCCGTACACCTGCGGCAATACTACTTTCACTCATCAACTTCACATAACCTAACTCACCAGTAGCATCAACATGTGTCCCACCACATAACTCTATACTATATTCACCGGTTTGTACTACACGGACAATGTCACCATACTTATCTCCAAAAAATGCCAGTGCTCCTCTTTCTTTTGCTTGTTCCAACGGCATTTCAGCAATTTCAATCAAGTCATTGTCTCGGATCCTCTCATTAATATAGGACTCAATGTCTCGCAACTGATTAGATGAGACAGCCTCAAAATGATTAAAATCGAACCTTAACCTTCCATCTTCAACAAGTGAACCTGCTTGAGAAACATGTTGTCCGAGTATAGTCCGTAACCCACTGTGAAGTAGATGTGTAGCAGTATGACTAACAGCAATAGCACTACGTCTTTCACTATCTATTCGTGCTTTTACCCTTGTAAAAGGAGTAATCTCTCCTTCAATTACTTTACATCTATGTACTAACAGATCTGGTGAAGGTTTTATCGTATCTGTCACTACAAGTTTAGCATCAGCACTTTCAAGTGTTCCTATATCTCCAACTTGTCCACCGGATTCACCATAAAATGGTGTTCTATTAAGTAGAACAGATACTTCTTCATCCTTTTTTGCCATAGCAACGGATTCTGTGCCAGAAATCAATGCTACGATTTCTGCTTCAGCAGTATGTTCTGTATATCCAATAAATTCTGATTTACCGGTCTCTTTTAACACCTCAGCATAAAGCGCAATTTCATCATCTTCAGCACCGCTCCCAGTTGCTTTCCATGCAGCACGTCCACGTGCCCTCTGTTTAGCCATGTTGTCTTCAAATCCGTTCTCATCAACAGTGATTCCACGTTCACGTGTGAGTAGTTGGGTTAGGTCAAGTGGAAATCCGAATGTGTCGTATAATTCAAATGCCCGTTCTCCATTCAGTTCAGTTTCACCTTCAATTCGGAGTGTATCTATTGACTGTTCAAGTATATCTAACCCACGAGCAAGAGTCTGATGAAAACGATTCTCTTCTGCTTGAATAGTACGTGTGATGAACTCTTTACGAGGTAAGACATCGGGAAAAACATTACCAAGCAAGTCAACGACTTTATCAACAAGTTGGTAAATGAACGGTTCATTCATGTCCAATTTTTTACCATAAAGAACCGCACGCCTTAATATTCGACGGATAACATACCCACGTCCATCATTAGATGGCATCACCCCATCACCGATAGTAAAGGTCAAGCAACGTATATGGTCAGCAATAACTCTATGTGGAAGACCACTGTCATCATGTGAATAAGGTGTATCAGTGATTTCAGATATAGTATCCAGAAGTGGAGTAAACAGGTCAGTCTTGTAATTTGAATCTACGCCCTGCAATATTGATGTAATTCTTTCAAACCCCATACCTGTGTCAACATGAGTGGCTGGTAAAGGTTCAAGAGTACCGCTTTGATCACGGTTATATTGAATAAACACGAGATTCCAAAACTCAAGGAAACGATCACTTGTATTAGGTCCTGCCTCAGGATCGTTTGCAGTTTCTGGGTATGATTCTACCCCCATGTCTATGAATAGTTCGCTACACGGACCACAGGGACCGGTCTCGCCCATTTCCCAGAAATTGTCTTTTTCACATCGACGAATGCGGGAAAGTGGAAGGTCTGTCTCTTGAAGCCAAAGTTTTTCTGCTTCATCATCTTCAACGTAAACCGTTGCCCAGAGCAATTCTTGAGGTATTTTCCATAACTCCGTAACTAATTCCCACGCAAATGCAATTGCTTCCTGTTTATAGTAATCACCGAATGACCAATTACCAAGCATTTCAAAGAAGGTGTGGTGACTTGGAGAATGTCCTACCTCTTCAAGGTCATTATGCTTGCCACTGACGCGAAGACACTTCTGGGTATCTACTGCCCTTGTATATTCTCGTTGACCAATACCCAAAAATACATCCTTGAATTGGTTCATTCCAGCGTTAGTAAATAGCAACGTAGGATCATCTGCAGGAATCAAAGAGGCACTTGGTACAACCGTATGTCCTCTTTTGCGGAAGTATTCTAAATAACTTGTTCTAATTTCATCTGATGTCATAATTTGACTTGTCTCCTGAACCTAATTATAGTTTATTTTTCTACCTGAAGTCAAGATAAAAGATATAGCACATAGCACACTAAAATTTTATAAAATCTGAGCAATTACCTGCATAATTACTTCCGATTCAAACCCACGTCGTGCCAGATATCCGTGTAGTCTTCGTTTTGCAACATGCTCTGGTAGCTTTGTATATGTCTTTGCTCGTTTTATTGCAATTTGAAGTGCTAACTTCTTTTCATATTCACTCTTTAGTTCAGAAAGCACAAGTTCTGCTGTTTCCTGATCAACACCCTTATCAACCAGTTCCTGTTTTAATAATATTCTTCCGCGTGGATTGGACTTTATCCTACGTTCGACCCATTTCTCAGCAAACTGTCGGTCCCGAATGTGACCAGA
Organism: Candidatus Poribacteria bacterium; assembly: GCA_022825665.1. Lineage (GTDB taxonomy): Bacteria > Poribacteria > WGA-4E > WGA-4E > WGA-3G > MSPOR6. The sequence continues at coordinate 8,178 of JAJDWI010000143.1, read as the reverse complement.
AACGATCAATTCACTTATGATAATTTCTATCGTTTCCTCTCTAAATCCTTCAAGGTCAAGTTGTTTTTCCATCTGAGTTTTGCTATATATGCTTTCACTAAGTAAATCAAGAGCATATTTCTTCGCACGCATCGCTTCGTCTGCAGCAATTAGTTTTTCAATGACTTCTGCTGTGATTTCTAAACCGATCCGCAGACCAAATCGATTGATTAATATAGAAGGAATAACAACACACGGTTCGTCATCTAAATATATCTTATGTTGTAATGGATTATCTGATACTTGTTGTATATCAGTGATTTTCTGTTTCATATCTGTCTGTGTTCCAAAACAAATGGGCAGATTTATAAATCTACCCACTTAACTTCTAACTTATGAAACTAATGCCTCAATATCTATCAACATACTGAGACAGAAACATGATTACTCACCATTTGTTCCAGCCCAAAGTGCCCCGCGTTGAAGGAGTGTACTGAACATATCGTGTTGGCAAGCAGCAGGGTCATGTCCAAGAGCGAGATAAAATACTTTACCTTCACCCCAATTCTTTGTCCATGCAACAGGCATAGCAGCACCTTTCCATAATGCTGAAGCAAGCACATGATTCCGCGGATCATAATCGAGAATATACTGCTCATCTTTCACGACAAATTCGTCAAGACCTTGCGTAATTTCATGCTCATTATCCACAATGCTGACCTGATAATCGCGATAACGCGGATGTGTGGTAAAATAACCGCCTACCATTGAACGATATTCTGGACACCCGCGAAAAGAATCTGCTGCTGAGTGAATCCCAACATAACCCTTCCCTGATGCTACATGGTTCAACAATCCATTCTTCTGTGCATCAGATATTTCACCGACAGTATAATAGAATACAATCAGATCATACGGATCTAATTTCGGTGATACCAATGCATCCAGATCATCTTCAACAACGGTTAGTTCAAATTCGTCTCGTTGTGAGAGAGATTTTACGATTTCTTCGCTGCAGCCTTTCCAGTTATGAATTGCCCCACCTGCGAAAACGAGTGTATTAATTTTTGCCATTTTGGTCCTCCTAATGAATTATATCAGAATTATATCACATGCACAAAATAAATTACAACCTGAGCAATTTGAAGATTTGAAGGAGTGTTACTTAAGTATGATGCATTTACCGTACCGATTTGCATATTGTTAGTTTCAATCACGCTAAAATTTTGGATGATATTTGCATTAATTATGTTCTCAAGATTCAGAGTTTTCAGAGTCAAAGGGAAAATGACACAATTTTCTCATGTGCCACGAACCTATATTATATCAGGATTTACAGGGCAATTATGACTAAATTAGTCAAGAATGACTCTGAAAATTCGGACATTCTACTAAGTACAGTGACAACGGATTTTAGGATGTGGATTAACCGATTCCGTTAGTTACTTATTCCAAATTCACGCATAATAAAAAGGTATCAGTAAAGCTGATACCTTATAGTAAAATTCGTAATTCCTTGGACACTTTGGTAGGTTCGGTATCCTAACCGAGTCTGTGTAAAGAGTGCGGTTAGAGACCACATCTACCAGAGAGCGTGAACATATTTTTGGGTTTCACTATAATGTAAAAGGTGCAAATTGTGTGCTAATACCAAATTCTAATAAATAAAACTACATTTTGAGACTTTAATAAAGCCTAAATATAAGAGGCGCAATGAATTGCGCGACTACGAACGCGTTTTTTGTTAATGAAAAGTTATTATCTAGAAATGGTATAAGTTCTGTTATGCCTTATTTCTGTTTCAATTCACCCCACAAAACTGCAGCCTTTCCTTTAGAGCGGATATCCAGTGTTTTGGGACCAGAAATGACAAAATCGTCTACCTGAAAATTTGCTAACCGTTTTTGATCCACATAAGCGATGATACCAAGACAGTTGATGGTTGGCAGATTAGGTTCATTGAATTCAAGAATATGCTTTCCCTCCGACCTCAGTTGAAAATGTCCTTTGTTAAAGATAATCTCAAAGTCTTTATCAATATCAAATTGAGTTTCAGGTTGTTGACCTGGAAAATCCATCGGAGACCATATTGAACGTTGAAAAAATTTGTAAGTAGATCTCCAATTATTACTATTATTTTCTGTGTATTGCCCAATAACGATACCAACCATTGAATTAAATGTATCAATTATAGTAAGTTTTACATTAAGTTTTTCAGTGTTAAGTGGAAAACCGTTAAATTCAAGTATGTCTGTATACCGGAAAAATAACTTACCTATCGGAAAAGTGAAATTGTAATCCAAATGCCCCTTCTGCGCCTGCCAAGTATTGAGTATTGGGTCAGGATGCTTTATTATCCAAGAATCAAGATTTTCATCACTAAAATCCTCTACCCAAGGCTCAGCGGATACCTTTTGTCCTTGAACTAATATCAATAGACCAATAATCAGAAATAGTGTGTGGAGTCTTCTCATTATAATACTCCTATTGGGTTATGAAATGCGTCAAGTAGATTTCAATTGCTATTTTTACATTTTATTGTTGGTTCAACATTAAGGGATGGGCGGTACAGGACTTGAACCTGTGACCTCTTGCATGTCAAGCAAACGCTCTAGCCACCTGAGCTAACCGCCCATAGTTGGGAGTGGAGGTGGCGGTCGGAATCGAACCGACGAATAGGAGTTTTGCAGACTCCGGCCTTACCACTTGGCTACGCCACCAAATGTGTGCTCAAGGAAGCACACCTAACAATTGGTATTGATAGTAAAGCGGGAGACGAGATTTGAACTCGCGACCTCCACCTTGGCAAGGTGGAGCTCTACCGCTGAGCTACTCCCGCATATTCTCTCAGGATTGTATATAAATCCCAAAAGCATTGTTATTGTAACACATTATAAAAAAAATGTCAAATTAAAATCAATATCCAATTTCCCAATATAATGTGTATATGGGTTAGAGCAGGTTACTCATGCATTCCACGATTCATTTCAATCAAATGTGCCCCATCTAAACCTTCGCGCACTTGATCATCATAACTGGTGACAATAACCTGATATTCTTGTGATAGTTGTCGGATAAAGTCAACCATCAATGACTTTCGTTCACCATCTAAATGTAATGTTGGATCATCAAAAACGAAAAATCCTGTATTACCTAAAACTTTAGCAAGTGCTATCTTGAAACAGAGATATAGGAACATTTTTTCACTACCACTAAGTAACATTACGCTTCTATCTTCTCCATCTATATTTAGAGTTGGAAGCAGATGTTGTCGTTGTAAATCAATTTGTGATTTTCCAAACAGCTCCATTTCACCAAGCCAACGTTGAAGTTCTGACTCTACGGGTTTTAGGATTTGTCTTTGAAGTGTGTCTATGGTTTTCTCAACACCAGCACAAGCGAGTTCAAGACATAGCGTTGTTTTCTCAACTTGTTCTGCTTCTGCATTTACTTCCTGAAGTCTATCAAATCTATCTTTCTGAACTGCATCCTCTCGCTTTAGCCTTTCAAGTTTTTGTCGTTCTCTATCTATTTGTGATTTTAGTTGCGTTTTGTCTAAATTGTTTACGATTTCGTTAGATGTATCTGATTCTGCGTCTAACTGTACTCCTCTCTCATTTAATCTCTTAGTTACATTATCAAGTTGGTCTTGTGCTTTTTTTATTTCTCCTTCAAGTTGTTCTAAGCGTGTTAATCTTGTTTGTAGTGTATTTAAACGTTGATCAAGTTGATGTCTACTTTCTAAATTATCTGATTTCTCGGAAAGAGTTTTCTTATCAATTTCCAATTCCTCAGTAAGTTGTGATCTCTCAGTTTCCTTTTCATCAACAATCTTCTGAATCACATCACTTTCAACCTTCTGATGACATGTAGGACAGTGTCCATCCTCACTCTCCATAAGATTTCGCAGCGTATCACAAACCTTTGTTAGTGCGTTGACTTGTGTGTCAAGACTACCTACTTTTTTTATCAATTCCTCGCGTTCGACTTCCAATCCTATGGATTCTTTAATTGCAGATTCAATAGTGTCAATCATTTCTCGCAAATGTGAAATGTCTTTAAATCCACTCATTAATTCTGTCTGTTCTTGTGTCAATAAACCTAACTGTTCTTGTGCTTGTTTCCTGCTATTTCTCCATTCTGCGATTAATTCTGCATCCCCAGTTTCCATACTGAACGCAATATCAAGTTCTTTCAATTTTGTTTCAGATTTCTCAATTTCTATTTTGTTGGAATTTTGAGCGGTGACTCGCAAACTGCTTTGATGTGATTGAATCCTTCCTCGTTCTCTTTTTGCAAGTCGACGCGCATCAATAAACCTTTCTCGCACCTCTATCAATCTATCTATACCAAGAAGAGCGTATAATATATCGCGTCTGGTCGCAGGTTGTCGTGCAAGGAATTCAAATATTTCTCCTTCACGTAAAAATGTTGTCAATGCAAGTTTATTGTATGAGAAACCAAATCGTTCCTTCAAGGTTGCTTCAACGACTGTGATTCGGTTATCATCAAATATAATATTCCACACATCATTTTTTTCTTGTCTAAGTTGGAATCGTTTATGTGTCCCTCTGAAGAGTAAATATCTTTCGTCACCAACTTTAAATTGAAGTCCCGCTGTTCCACTATAGGCTTTAGCATTTTTTATTGATGCAGCATCTACTCGCGGTACTATAGGCTTTCCAGTTAATGTGAAAAAGATTGCATTCACAAGCGTACTTTTTCCACTGAAATTTGGACCAAAAATGAGATTAATACCGTCAGACAGTTCAAAATCTTGTTGTTGAAAACAACCGAATGTCTTGAGACGAATCCGCTCTAACTGCATATTATTTCTCTTTTTTCGCTTGAATCAGATCGTATAGCATTTGTGCCCTGACCTTTTCACGACCATTTTTTAGCGTAAAATCAAATGCCTCTACTATAGCATCAAGTTCATCTGGATTAACCGTGATAAATTTTTCGTCACTTTGTATAAGTGCTTCAATTTCCGCCCTATATATTTCTCTTGTTTCATCATCAAGAACTGTATCCATTAGTTTATCCTTTATAAATGCAATATTAGTTGATATTGAAAGGGATTATATCTTGGATTTAATCTTCGTCAGACGTTCTCCTGCTTCTATCAGAATATCATCTGCCATACTAAACATAAAACGGAACTTAGTTTTTCCAAGTTTTGGATTACTATAGAAACTTGTACCAGGAACCCCACCCACACCAATTTCTTTTACCAACCAATGTGCAAATGTTGTGTCATCAGAAAATCCGAAATCTGCAATGTCAGTCATTATGTAATATGCGCCCTCTGGCGGGTCACAACGGAAGCCAGCCTTTGTAAGCGTATCAACGAGAAGTTTACGATTCTTATCATATTTTTCAATCAAATCTTGATAATAACTCTGTGGTAGGTTTAGTGCAACAACACCTGCACGTTGTAATGGATGTGGTGCGCCAACAGTTAGAAAGTCATGCATTTTTCGGATAGCATTGGTCAATGTTTCTGGTGCTACAACATATCCTAAACGCCATCCAGTCATGGAATATGTTTTGCTTAATCCAGATACTGTAATTGTTCGCTCCTTCATCTGTGGTAGGCTTCCAATGCTAATATGCGGCTTTTCATCATATATCATATGCTCGTATATCTCATCGGTTACTGCAATACAATCATATTCACAGCACAGATCAGCAATATGTTGTATTTCATTCTGTGTAAATACTTTACCAAGAGGATTATTTGGTGTGTTTAGAATAATTGCTTTCGTATTAGGTGAGAATGCACTATTTAATTCATCAGGATCATAGGTAAAGGTTGTTCCTTGGTCTTTTGTGGGTGTTTCTTGTAGTGCAACATATTTAGGTGTTGCACCAGATATAATAGTATCAGGTCCATAGTTTTCATAAAATGGTTCAAATATGATGACTTCATCACCCGGATTGATTATCGCAAGCAAGGCAGACAACATGCCTTCTGTAGAACCACAGGTGACAGTAACATTCTTTACTGCATCGGTTTGTATACCGTTGAAAGTCGTCATTTTCTCAGCGATTGCTTCGCGAAACTCTGGTGCTCCCCATGTAATACTATATTGATTATAGCCTTCTTGAATTGCCCCAATTGCTGCAGCTTTCACTGCATCGGGAGGTTGATATGCCGGTGTTCCTTGCGAGAGATTAATTGCGTTGTGCTGTAGACACAACTGAGTCATACCACGAATAACAGATTCTGTGAAACGTGTGGATTTGTGTGAAAGTTTGGATTTTAGTGACATAAAAAGTTGAACGTTGACAGGAAATTGCCTCTCATTTAGATTACAATGTAAAATAGGAGAATTACACTGATGTCCTATGGGTTAGACTGGATTTAGCAACCATAAGCGTCAATTTAGTGATTCTTGTCCGTTTGAATTGTTTGTTGTCTGAACCAGGATTTTCAAGATTACAGGATTTTCAGGATAAGAGATTGTATGCCGATGTTCCTTTGCAAAAGGTAGTCCTTCATCCTGGACAACGGAATATATACCCACTAACTCCCAATCCTGGAAATCTTGGTTCAGATAACATATATGTCGGAGGTTGTTTTGCTCACTCCGACCCACGGGACTGTATGTAACAATGTGGGCGAGGCGACCTCGCCCCTACGAATGTCCGAGGCGCAATGAATTGCGCGACTACGAACGCGTTTTCTCCTTAAATTGACGCTTATGGTTAGACTGGGTTTAACAACATGATGATACCTAATTCTAAAGCAGCTTTACAACTCAGAGAATTCGGATAATTCTTTATCTTTACTGATTTGTTTGAATGGAATATCCTTCTTTTATTTTACCCCATATAGTCGAAGCTTTGTTTGTCGCATCAACCGAGAGTGCTCCTTCAAAACCTTTTTCCATTAACATTTTGATATCATCCTCTTTTAATGAGACATTAAAAAGTAACATTTCATCAAACATCCCTTCCCATTCTCTACCTCCGCCATCCCACGAACCGATACGTCCGGGTCCAAATTCGCCGGATAAAGGTCCCCATTTACCTTCTGCATCCAATTCACCATCAAAATAGACGCGGACTGTTTCTTCCGTACTGCTGTATGCAACTGCAAGATGGATCCATTTATTCAGTATACTTGCATCTGCAGTAAAATTTGAAACTTCCCACCCAGGGTGTCGCACAGGATTGTTAGAGTGAATTGCCATCTCCATCTTATTGTCAGGGCGAAATTGATAGTGGACAAATCCTGCTGCCCAACCATTCCGGTTAAAGAAGCATCTCCACATGCCAACTCTGCCAGTGGAATTGAACCATTTTAGTAATGTAAAATCCTCAAGAGGAGCGATTTGCGGTACAGTGACCCAAGCATCTGTGCCGTTAAGTTCAATGGCGTTTCCAAATTTACCTTTGACCCATTTCGCACCACCTACAAGGTTGCCATCATTATTCATGTCGGATGAATCTGCTGCTACTTTTCCATCTGCTTCATTAAACAACCATGCCCCGACAACAGTTGTCGGATCAATTTCTGCAGAACTAAATTGCACAATCATAAATACTATCACGATGGTAAATATAGTAAATCGTTTCATTTTATTCCTCCTTTGTCTCAAGGTAAAAATTCATACAAGACAATAGAAATCAAATTTAAGATTTTATGACAGATTGTCAGATAAATGTGTTAGTAGCAATTTATGATTTTTGTCGATAACTCAAAATAATACCGTCATCTAAAGGAATGTCAACAGAATTAAGAATAGGTGTGTTAAAAACAAAATCTACATAATCTAACATTTCATCACGCATTGTCACAGTATCGTCTGCGACTACTAAACCACCTATACGAAGGTTCGGTAACACTAACTCAAGATAACGCAAATATTCACCTTTCTCAGCGTCAAGAAAAGCGAGGTCGAATGTTGTATCACATTTCGGTATTTCATCAAGTGCGTTACCGACATGTATCTCAACTAAATCGTCAAGTTCTACCTCATTTAAGTTTGATTGTGCTTCTTTTGCACGAACTGGATCAAACTCTATAGTAATGAGTCTTCCACCTGTCTCTTGTCATAGTACCCACTACCTAAAGGTAGGGGCTTGTGCTTCGTTGCGGACAGCCGATCTGAGCTACGTCTTACATCTGCTCCACTTTAGGCAGCTAAGCCTGCCTGTTTGATATTGATAGCAGCATTTATGTCTCTGTCG
>JAJDWI010000017.1 GCA_022825665.1 Candidatus Poribacteria bacterium | reverse complement strand
TAAATAGTGTGTTCCATCTTCGCCTGACTGGTGCGAAGTTCAAATAACTCGCAGTTTCAAACACCTTCCAAAAGGGACCCGCAGAGTGGGAAGTAAACTCGTTGCTCTCAAAACACTGTATGCTAAAAGTAAATCCAACACTAAAATAAAGACCACGCCTGCTACAGGCGTTCGTGGAGGGCGATGCGTTGGTGTCCCCGATGAAGCGAGAAACAAAAACGAAGCACGAGGCACGGATTAAACAATCCCAATGCCTTTAGGCTTGGGTAGTTGAATCTATGCGTCTTTCTGCCTCCCAAATTACAAAGCATTTCGGACACCGTGCAGTTGTAAAAAAAGCAGATCTCACGATTAACGCTGGTGAAGTCGTTGCGATTTTCGGTCCTAACGGTGCCGGTAAAACGACATTCATAAAAATTCTTGCCACGTTACTCCGTCCAACATCTGGGAAGCTTGAAATCGAAGGCATAGACGCAATTGCAGACTATGCAAAAGTGCGAAACGAGTTAGGAGTCATTGTCCATGAGCATTTGGCGTACCCAACGTTGACCCCGTTTGAGAATCTAAAGTTTTTTGGACAAATGTCCGGTGTTGAACACTTAGAAACCCGCTGTAAGACACTGCTGAATGAAGTTGGTTTGCAGCAATTTGTACATGAACCACTCCAGATATTTTCACGTGGTATGACGCAGCGTTTTATGATTGCAAGAGCACTCCTCCATCACCCATCAATTCTCTTATTTGATGAACCTTTCTCAGGACTTGATGCGTCTGCAAAGCAGCTTGTTCTGGATCGTATAACACAGGAAAGACAAAGCGGTAAAGGCATCCTCATTACAACACATAACACCGAATTGGGTTATCTAATCGGAACAAGATTTTTCTTTATGATAAATGGTGAATTGGAGGGGATCGCAGGACAAGATGAGATTTCTGAAAAAACGTTAGTGCAGATGTACGAGGAGAGGTTGAAAGCAGTTAGATAGTTCTATCAAATTGAGATAAACATGAAGGCACTCCGTCAGATTGCCGCGTTGATTCGCAAAGACCTTGCGCTCCAATTCCGTTCCAAAGAGACGTTGGCATTAATATTTGTTTTCAGCGTCCTTGTTGTCCTTATTTTTGCCTTTGCATTCGGACCGAATTTCCCCTCTGAAAAAAGTGAACGCGGAAAGTTAACCGCAAGTGTACTCTGGACAGCATTTGTTTTTGCTGGAATTATCACATTGAATCGTTCTTTCCTAATTGAACGGGCACGTGGTGCTCTGCATGGCATACGGCTTACAGGTGTTGATGCGAGTTTTATTTACCTTTCCAAAGTTGTTAGCAATGTCATTTTCCTATTCTTATTGGAAATTGTAATCACTCCCATCGCACTCCAATTTTTTGATCTATTTGATGGAGTAACGTTAGGTATTGTTCTAAAGTTGTACGGTGTGCTTAGTATCGGCACGCTTGGTTTCTGTGCTGTTGGTGTGTTGTTAGCGTGTATGTCAACAAGTACAGATGGTGGCGAAAGCCTGCTTTCTGTCATACTTCTACCACTTGTGATTCCTATTATTATGGGTGGCACAAAATGCACCGTTTCTATTTTGGTAACAGGTGGATTGGAAGAAGGTTTCTGGTTGAATATGTTGGTAGGTTCAAGCCTTATCTTTTTGGCATCGGCGTTTTTGCTTGCTGATGCTGTCATTGAAGAATAATCATTTTGAGAAACTGAATGTAAGTACGGATAAATAACATCAGGAAAAGTCAACATAAAACAAAACTATACGCTTCGGAAGGAGAAGCAACTTGTCAGAAATAATTTATATACACGGACGAGAAATATTGGATTCACGGGGTAACCCTACGGTTGAAGTAGACGTTAATTTAGCATCTGGTGCGTTTGGACGTGCAGCTGTTCCGTCAGGTGCATCTACAGGAGAGCACGAAGCAGTTGAACTGCGTGATAAAGATTCAGATCGCTACTTAGCCAAAGGTGTTCAGAAGGCGGTTGAAAATGTGAATACTGTCATTGCTGAGGAACTTGCTGGGATGGATGTATTTGCACAAAATGAGATTGATACCACCATGTGCGAACTGGATGGTACTGATAACAAAAGTAATCTCGGTGCAAACGCAATATTAGGTGTTTCTCTTGCTGTTGCAAAGGCTGCTGCAGACGAACTTGGTCAACCTCTCTTTCGCTACATCGGTGGCACAAACGCAAAAGAACTACCGTTGCCAATGATGAATATCCTAAACGGTGGTTCACATGCCGACAATAATGTTGACATCCAAGAATTTATGGTGATGCCAGCAGGGGCAAGCAGTTTCGCTGAAGCACTCCGCATGGGTGCTGAAATATTTCACAATCTTAAGACTGTCTTGCAAGAACGGAATTGTAATACTGCAGTCGGGGATGAAGGCGGTTTTGCTCCGGATTTGGGTTCTAACGAGGAAGCCATCTCGGTAATTATTGAAGCAATTGAACGCGCAAAATATGTACCCGGTGAAGATATATTATTAGCGTTGGATGCAGCTTCAAGCGAATTCTACAATAAAGACACTAACACTTACGAATTAAAGGCAGAGGCACAACCGACCAAGTCACCTGAAGAAATGGTTGGATTTTACACGGAACTTTGTGAAAAATATCCTATCGTCTCCATAGAAGATGGTATGGACGAAAACGACTGGGATGGATGGAAACATCTAACCGACGCTATTGGTGATAAGGTACAGCTTGTTGGAGACGATCTTTTTGTAACTAATACAACGCGTTTGCAGCAGGGAATTGATGGGCAGATTGGGAATTCTATTCTGATTAAGGTCAATCAGATTGGAACATTGACAGAAACACTTGATGCCATTGAACTTTCTCGACGTTACAACTATACCGCTGTTGTCTCACATCGGTCAGGTGAAACAGAAGATACTACAATATCCGACCTTGTTGTTGCAACTAACTCTGGACAGATAAAAACCGGTTCACTTTCCCGAACAGATCGTGTTTGTAAATATAATCAACTCCTTCGTATTGAAGAAGAACTTGGGGATAGTGCTATTTTTGCTGGTAAGAAAGTTTTTTATAATTTAGCAGATTTTCGCTAAATACCTGTTTATAATGGGACAGTGTTTGTACTGTCCCATCAAACTCTTTTAAAGGTAATTTTATGCGTATCTTTCGCGTTATTTTATTTATTGTTGCTACAGCTTTGCTCATCGTTAGCGTGAAGCAATTTATGAACGGTTATGAAGCTTGGCAAGAAGCACAGCAAGTCGCAGAAAGTTATCAAAAGGAACTTCAAAGACTTGAGATTGACCGGGACAAACTTAAAAAGCGTGTTGAACTGTTAAAAAATGACACTTTAACCAAGGAACGTCTTGTCAGAAAAAAGTTGGGTTATCTTAAACCTGGAGAGGTAATGTTCAAAATAGTAAAACCAGAATGACTCGAATAATGCAAGAAAATTCATAAAATTGAACCAGAATTCTTCATAATAAACCAGAAACGAAATAAAAAACATCGGAAACATTATTACCAACCTATCCTTGACTTGTTTAACGCTCTTCCGTCAAATCCCCATGCTTTAGCTTGTGGGATGTAGATGGCTAAGGGTGTTATTGAAAATTAATTTGACAATCTAATCAAAATGTGGTATTATTATTATTAGCACTTGGTTAGGGTTCTCACCTCTGCCA
>JAJDWI010000018.1 GCA_022825665.1 Candidatus Poribacteria bacterium | reverse complement strand
ACGACAGAGACATAAATGCTGCTATCAATATCAAACAGGCAGGCTTAGCTGCCTAAAGTGGAGCAGATGTAAGACGTAGCTCAGATCGGCTGTCCGCAACGAAGCACAAGCCCCTACCTTTAGGTAGTGGGTACTATGACTAAGGTTCGTTTAGCAAATATAAACGTACCAGAAATAGACACTCCGCAAGGGAAACAAGCAATGCTATATTTAAAGGGACTTCTGGAAGGCAAACGTGTGATTCTCAAACCAACAGGCATATCTAACGATCATGTTGTCGCTGATGTATGGCGATATCCAAATCAACTTTTTGTTTGTGCTATGATGGTTAATAGTGGTTATGCTGGATGGACATAATATCTTGAATCAATTAACTGAATCAAATATCAATTAAAATAGAGAGATGATATATGAATAACAATAATAACCTTGTTTTATGGTATAACCAACCCGCGAATGCATGGACAGATGCGCTCCCTGTCGGAAACGGACGACTCGGTGCGATGGTGTTTGGTGGGGTGGAACGTGAACGAATACAACTTAACGAAGATACACTTTGGGATGGTGGTCCACTTGACCGCAACAATCCCAAAGCATTAGAGGCACTTCCAAAAGTACAACAACTACTTTTTGAAGACAAAAATGATGAAGCGACAAAGTTAGCTGGCGAAACAATGATGGGTATTCCACCACGAATAAAATCCTATCAGTCTTTAGGAGACATCATCGTTGAGTTTCCACATGAAAACGATGTTGCAGAATATCGCAGAGAACTTGATTTAGACACAGGAATTGCCAAAACTACCTATACAATTGGTGATGTCAGTTATTGTAGAGAGGTATTTGCTACAGCAATAGACCAACTCATCGTTATCCGAATTGAATGTGATCCGACTGAGAATATCTCTTTTGATGTGACGATGACCCGTGAACAGGATGCTGACGTAAAGTCAATCTCTGACGATATCCTAAGACTCAGCGGACAGTGTGGTGATGACGGCATGCGATTTTCAGCATACTTAAAGGTGCAAGTTGACGGTGGAGAAATCCAGTCTGATGAAGACAGAATCTCTGTCAACAAAGCAAATGTAGTAACACTATTCCTTGCAGGAGCAACAAGTTATATCAATCAGTCAGATGCAAGTGGAAACCCGCATGAATTATGCGAAAACTATCTCGCTGGTGTTGTAGACAAATCTTACGAAGCGATCCGTGCGGACCACATCGCTGACCATCAATCTTTATTCCGTCGGGTAGATATGAATCTCGGGACAACTGATGCAGAAAATCTACCAACTGATGAACGGCTGGCAGCAGTGAAGGAAGGCGCATCTGATCCGGGACTTGTTGCACTATACTTTCAGTTCGGACGCTATCTGCTGATGGGAAGTTCAAGACCGGGCTGTCTACCAGCAAATTTGCAAGGTATCTGGAACGAACACATGAACGCACCATGGAACAGCGATTTCCATACCAATATCAACCTTCAGATGAACTATTGGGTGCCAGAAGTCTGTAATCTTGCTGAATGCCATAAACCTTTATTTGATTTTATGGACACACTTGTTGAACCGGGTAATCAAACAGCGAAACGACATTACGGTGCTGATGGATGGGTAGTACACCATCTCACAGATATTTGGGGTTTCACTACCCCCGCTGATGGTATCTGGGGTATATCCCCTATAGGTTCTGCTTGGCTGTGTGAGCATGTATGGGAACACTATCTCTTCGGTGGTGATGTGGAATTCTTGAAAAAACAGGCATATCCCTTGATGAAGGGGGCTGCACGTTTTATGCTTGATTTTTTGATTGAAGCACCAGAGGGCACACCTTTCGCTGGTAAGTTGGTAACCAATCCTTCTCACTCACCGGAAAACAGTTTCCTTAAACCAGATGGAACAAAATCTCTGTTCACTTATGCAGCAACGATAGATTTGGAGATTATACATGAACTCTTTACAAACTGTATCGCTTGTATTGATGTTCTCAATGAGGATGCAGATTTTCGTGAAGAATTGGTTTCTGCACTTGAACGCCTCGCGCCACTTCAAATTAGCGAGAAAACAGGACGACTCCAAGAATGGATTTTCGATTATGACGAACCGGAACCCGGACATCGGCACATGTCACACATGTATGGACTTCATCCGAGTTGTCAGATAACTTTGCGTGGTACACCTGAGTTGGCAGAGGCAGCAAGGAAATCTTTAGAATACCGTTTAGCACATGGGGGCGGACATACTGGATGGAGTCGTGCATGGTTAGTCAATTTCCTTGCAAGACTTGAAGATGCAAAGGAAGCATATAACCATCTGCAGCAACTTCTGGCGAAGTGTACTCTGACGAATTTATTTGATACACATCCACCATTTCAGATTGACGGAAACTTTGGTGGAACTGCTGGTATTGCTGAAATGCTTTTACAGAGTCATACTGGTGAGGTACACCCACTTCCTACCCTTCCAGAAGCATGGCACACTGGACATGTTAAGGGACTCCGTGCACGTGGTGGGTTTGAAGTTGATATTGAGTGGAAGAATGGTGAACTCGTGCAAGCACAATTGTTATCTACTCTTGGCAATGATTGTTGGTTCAGAACATCTAAGCATGTAAACGTGACCTGTGATGGTAATCGTATAAAGTTCTCGCAATCAAAGCATGTTGTTAATTTTCATACTGAAGCAGGAAAAACATATACGATTGTACCTAAGTAACAGTTAGTACTGTTGACTTGCTTAGGAAATTATTGTTTTCAGTACACTTATGCAATAAATCGCAATTGAACATAATAAACTGTAGAGTTGTAGCAGAATTATGGCAAACAAAATAATCTGAACATAACCTATTTACATCAATCTAAATGTACGATATAATCAGGTAAAACTACTTAACCAAGGAGAGACCCTATTGTGATCAGATATATTACTTTGTTGGCATTGACAGCAATATTATTTGGTGCTGTCAGTTATGCCTACGCATACGAAAAGGAAGACATTCTTGTCTACTATTCCTTTGATAAACTTGACGGGAAAATTGTCAAAGATGAATCCGGAAACGGTACTGATGCTGAATTAACTGGTAACGGTAAACTCGTTGATGGTCAATTTGGCAAAGCAATTCACTTAAATGGAGGTGTCGTTCAACATAGTCCTCCAAGTGATTTTGTTGTCCCTATAGGTGAGAGTGGTGAGGTTACTTTGGAAGCATGGCTATATGTAAATAACCACGCAAGTCATAGCGGTGTTATTTCAATCGAAACCGATGATCCTGGATGTTGCTTGTTCCGTCTTATGTTATCACCAAGTTCTAACCCTTTTTGGGATGCAGGACAACATCAAGACAAAAGTCTTGCTAACTTTACGTTTGAAACGAAACAGTGGTATCACTATGTTTTAGTAGCCAATGGAAAAGATGGAAAGATATATATCGACGGCGAATTAATCGGTTCAAGAGATGAAAACATTACATTTGCGAAGTACAAGAAAGCTAATATTTATGTTGGTGCTGGTGAAGGTCCAAATACTCACCCTATTGAGGATGCGATTATCGATGAAGTTGTTATCTATTCAAAAGCATTGACAGAAGAAGAGATAAAAGCCTCAATGGAACAGGGTGTTGCTGGAGTCCTTGCAGTAGAGGCAAAAGACAAATTAGCAGTTACTTGGGGACAACTCAAATCATCCAATTAAAGTGAAATCCAAAACATGTCTACACTCCCTGGTAGGTGCGGTTTCATGAAGATTAAGAAATAAATTCGGTAATTTGATATTATAGCCTCTTCCAGCGCGCTTACAAAGCGCGCCTACAGGTATTGGGAAATTAAAATTACCGAAAGAATAAATTAATCTTCATCTAACCGCACCTACCAAAGTGTCCAAGTAATTGCTAATTTTACTATAATCGAATTTATTTTGATAGAGTATAGTTTTTATGAAATTAGGTTTTTTATCGCGGATATTTGAAGGTGCATTGAGTATTGAAAAGACTTATAACCAATGTGATAAGGCTTTGGGAGCATTGCGTTCCTACAATGAAAGACGTAGCCAGGAAAATGCACCTTTTTCCGCTACTGAAAAAGCAGAACTTGACAATGTTGTCAACATTGCAATAGAAAATGCAAATCGGATCATTGACAAAGAAGGTGAACGGAATTGGCCCGGTGTTTTTCGCGAAATGCACAAAAACTTGGCTAACATCTATTTAGAACTTGAAGAATACGATAAAGTTCGTGAAGCATGTGAACATCTACAGAACTACGGTGAAGTTGGCAAGATCGATGCAGAGGAAGTAATCACCAATCTCAACGAAAGAGAAAACGGAGAATCTTCGTCTACTAATGCTCCACCTCAGGAACAAGTATCTAATCCATAATTAACATCCCTCTATACCATAATGCAGGCTTTATAGTGAATTTTAGAAATAAAGGGACATACATTCTGTAGGAGCGATCTCCGAATCGCGACCTCTTATCCTGAAAATCTTGGTCAGACAACATCGTAGGGGCGAGGTCTCCTCGCCCGTTTTCACGCGCCTCTTACATTCTATAGGAACGATCTCCGAATCGCGACGAAGCACACGAATAATTGGGAATCGGAGTTCCTCCTACTCTCACTTAACGCTCTTCCGTCAAATCCCCATGCTTTAGCTTGTGGGATGTAGATGGCTAAGGGTGTTATTGAAAATTAATTTGACAATCTAATCAAAATGTGGTATTATTATTATTAGCACTTGGTTAGGGTTCTCACCTCTGCCA
>JAJDWI010000041.1 GCA_022825665.1 Candidatus Poribacteria bacterium | reverse complement strand
CGCGCTTACATGAAGATTAATTTATTAATTCGGTAATTATGGAAAAGATCCAGTGCGGTTAGGAAACCGCACCTACCGGGTTTGGGAAAATTAGAATTACCGAAATATTTACTTAATCCTCATCAAAGCGCGCCTACAGGTTTGAGGACATTAATATTACCGAAAGAATAAATTAATCTTCATAAAGTTTGTGCTACTAAAGAGAGACATTATATCTTGAAACAGGATTGGTACGCGATTATTGAATTGCTCTGCATTTCTCTTGAGAATCACAACGATTTTATGACAAAGTATATAATGTTTGTAATGTTTATTCCCATCGTGCCCAAGCATTTGGATTGACATAACCTTCGTCTGAATAGGGATCATCTCCGGAAACGACAACTACACCACGATAATTGCGTTGTCCCTTCCATCCGAGCCAAGATACTGTTGAACAGTAATGACTGACGAGAACACGACGATAGGCATTGCTTCGGTTCTTTTTGGATCTGTGTAAAAGGTATCCGTTGAAAAAGAGGACACTTCCTGCTGTCATTTCAATTGGAATTTCGTCAGAATCGTCAAAACCGACTGCTTCGTGACAACTGTCAAATTCGTCACGTTTGTTATGTGGATGACGATCGTATATCACACCGGAACGATGGCTGTTGGGTAATATCCAGATACATCCATTATCAACAGTGGCATCATCTAATGTGATCCATGCCCCAATGAGTGATCGGTCACGCGTTGGTATGGGATGTTCGTCTTGGTGCCACGGATTACCAGTATGTCCCGGTACTTTACCTAACATCATAGACTGCATACACTTGACACCACCATCCCAAAATGGGATATGTGCACCTACAATTTCTTTGAGGATTTCACATATTTTTGGATGTTCAACGTAACGACGAATGAGAGGACTTAATGTATGTGGTTCACCGACACACATTATCCGATCTAAGACTTCTGTTTCTGAAGCATTTTCTGGCATGGATGGAATTGCTGCACACTCATAATCTCCACGGAAAATTTTTACCATCTCCGATTTTAGTTCTTCACATTCTTGAGGTGTAACGATATCTGGAACTAATAGATAACCATCTTGGATGTACTTTTCTGCCCAACTCTCAGAAGTTTTATTCGCCATTTACGAAGCCTCCTTTATCCTATTCAATACTGTTTCCACATGATACCACATCTTATAGGAGATGTCATTTCAAATTTGGTGGGTAAGTTCTAATCTTGCAGAGCCATTCAGTTTTCGTTAATTCGTAGAGATATGCCGTAAACGTACACAAAAAGGGTGTTTTTTGTTTCTGTGTACGTTTTGGTTTTTGGGGTTATGCCAGTCTGGAACTGGGTTTATTAGTGTGTACGATACTTTTTGAAATTTTCTGTTTGGTACGTTTTTATTTCCTTGGTTATAGTCGGTTTTTGGGTGACGGGTGTCGGTTTTTGTTGTTAATGTGGGGTGTAGTCGGTTTTTGTTTTTCATAGTGTTAGTATTATAACAGGTGGTGGGAGAGGGTGTGAAGGTTTTGCGGTGTTTGGAACAATATGTTTCATGTATGTTTGGAGTAGTTTTCAGTTTTTTCTCAACTAGGATTCGCAGGATTATAGGATTTTCAGGATTGGAGTTTGGTGTATTGTATTCCGTTTCATAGGAAGACGAGATATTGGGTAGTGCTAATTGTCTGAATCACTGAAGGCACTGAAGACGCTGAATTAAGAGGTATTTTCAGTGATTCAGACAGAAATAATCTTGATTAGATACATCATCTACCAGAATACTACGCGATAATTGAGCGTCTCTGGATAAGTCCAATCTTACTTGATATTTGCATTCGCGTATGCTATTCTGTACATAGACCTTACCTGAGAGACATTGAAATGTCCTATCGCCCCCTGGAGCTTTAGTGCCCATGTCTTAGTTCGCTTTACTCGCTCTCCGATTTACGAGAATGTATGTGCGCATGCGGGCGAGGAGACCTCGCCCCTACGGAATGTAAGAGAGGCAATGAATTGCGCGACTATAAACCCAGATATTTTGATGAATAATGTATCTCAGAAAAGGATGAATTGATGAATGTTAGTGAATTCATTGAGAAAAAACAGAAGAGTTGGGATGAGTTAGAGGCTTTATTGCGTCAGTCTCGAAATGCAGATGCACACCAACTCAACCGACTCGGTTATTTGTATAGACGGATTACGTCTGATTTAGCAGTGGCACGTCGGGACTATCCGCATGATCGTTGTGTTATATATCTAAATGAGTTGGCATCCCGCGCACATTCCACTGTCTATCAAACCTCACCTCTGAAACGTGGAACTCTTGGTGAATTTCTTCGTTTCGGTTTTCCTACAGTATTCCGTGAAAATCTATATTTTATAGTTGCCTCCTTTCTTCTGTTTACCCTTGCATTTGTGGGGGCATATTTGAGTGCGTTGAAAACACCCGATTTTGTGGAAGCCCTTGTTCCTGAAGAAACCCTATCTCATATCAAGAAATTGGGAGAAGGTGATTGGAATGATACACCAGCAGAAAACAGAAATCTATTAGCTGCCTTTGTAATGACGAATAACATTCGTGTCGCATTTCTTGCCTTCGCATGGGGTATTATGTTTATGGTCGGTACTGCGTATATTTTAGTGTATAACGGCATTCTCATCGGTGCAGTTGCTGGATTGTGTCATGTAAATGGAGTTGCGTTAGCCTTGTGGTCATTTGTGTCCCCACACGGATACATTGAACTGACAACCATTTTTATAGCAGGTGGTGCGGGTATGAAATTAGGATATTCCATAATTGCCCCTACACTCTTAACGCGAAAGCAGACTTTGGTGAATGCTGCAAAAACAGCTATTCAGTTGATCGGTGGGTGTGTTTTCTTGCTGATAATTGCTGGTACTATTGAGGGTTTTGTGTCTCCTTCTGAGTTATCAAGTTCGATTAAAATAGGATTTGGAGCATTGACGGGAATTGTGCTATTTACGTACCTTTTTGGCATGAAAAAGCCTGATAGAAAGCAAGTAAATTTAGCGTAAAATCCATATTTATCCATCAGTGATTCTTGTCCGTCTGAATTGCTTGTTGTCTGAACCAAGATTTTCAGGATTACAGGATTTTCAGGATAAGAGATTGTATGCCGATGTTCCTTTGCAAAAGGGAGCCCTTCATCCTGGACAACGGAATATATACCCATCAACTCCCAATCCTGGAAATCTTGGTTCAGATAATACCATTTCTAATAAATACAGTCTTATTATAAAAGTCTGGAATTCGCTATTAGATGAAAAATGTAAGAGGCGCAATGAATTGCGCGACTACAAACGCGTGCTTTGTAAATGAGAAGTTATTATTTAGATATGGCACGAAAATGCGGACGAGGAGACCTCGCCCCTACGATAAGGTAAGAGGCGCAATGAATTGCGCGACTACAAACGCGTGTTTTGTAATGAGAAGTTATTATTTAGATATGGCATGAAAATGCGGGCGAGGCAACCTCGCCCCTATGATAAGGTAAGAAACGTAATGAATTAAAGCGATTACAAATCGTGAAATGTCTAAATCATAGATTTTGCTTTTAATTCCAGATATTTATTCACTACTGCCATTGTCAATTGGTGTGCGGGAACGTCAATAGTTATAACACCTTGTCGGCGCAAGATTTCTAAAGTTGCATGTTTTTCTTGGAGCAGCCTTTCGGCAATTGCTTTTTGATAAACAGACTTTGAATTTGTAGCCTTCAGATCAGACAGTTCAACGATACCAGAATCGGTCAATGTTACACAGATAACAAGATGGTGTTTGGAGAATTGTGCCACATAGGTTGCAATTCCTTCTGCAGAGTCGTTATCAAGGATGTCAGTGAAAAGTATTATAAGAGCGCGTTTCCGTTGCTTTGTTGCGAGATATGTGAATGCAGATTCAAAATCCGGTTCTACTGGATATGTTGGAAGGGCGTAAATGGTTTCCAACATCGTAAGAAACTGTTTTCTTCCTGGTTTTGGAGGAAGGTATTGATGGACGTTATCGGAAAATGCAATCATGCCTACTTTGTCACCTTTCAACATTGATACATAAGCAGTCATTAATGTTGTGTTTATAGCATAATCCAGTTTTAGCATCGCTTTTTGCATTAATGATTCTGTATCAGGTGTATCAGCTGTTCCTAACAGGATCGGTGATGCCATTAATCTACCCGTGTCCAACATAATCATTATATCTTGACTGCGTTCAGTTTCGAATTCTCTGACAATCGGTTTACGGTGTCGTGCGGTGGCTTTCCAGTCAATTCGTCGGAAGTCGTCATCAGGCAGATATTCGCGCAACCTTTCCATTTCCGTACCTTCCCCGAATTGTCGTGAGTTTTTTAATCCCATGCGATATAACATCCCGCGTTTTACTAAGAGTTCATACTGCTTTATTGCTTGTAAGTTGGGATATACCTTTATCTCTGTTGATGCTGCAATCTTATGTTGACGGACAACTAACCCCAATACTCCCCAACATCGCACATGTATATCACCAAATTGATATATCCCACGTCGCATCGGAGTTAGTCGATATGAGATAGTTTCATGCTCCATAGGTGGAACGGAACATACGTGGATTACCTGCTCATACAGGAATTCGTTTGGGAAATCGTCTTTTAGTTGTATCTTTACCTGATGACGTGTGCGGTTGTTAATTTGTAGTGTACACACGTTCTCTATTCCCAACGAAAACTTGGCATTCATTTCTCGGTTTATTTCAATTCCTTTAAAAAACGGATTTGTCACATAATCTATGATACAGACGATAATCAACGATACAAGGTATGCCCCACCGACATATATTAGTTGGGGAGTAACGGTGTAAAGTATAACAGGTAGGACGGTTGGTATTAATAAGATTAGTGAACGTTTGGTAATATGCATCTTTTTAACGTGGTATTTCTACTTCTGCCAGTAATCTGTCAATCACATCGTCTGGGGTTAGACCTTCAATCTCAGCATCTGGTTTCAATAGGATACGATGGCGATAAACATGGGGAGTCAAGTATTTTACATCGTCAGGGATAATGTAATCTCGTCCTTGTAGTGCGGCATAGGTTTTACTTGCTAATAATAGAGCGATTGATGCACGAGGACTCGCACCTAACACTAATTCATTTGACTTACGTGATGCTTCTGCTAAATTGACAATATAGTTGAAAATAGATTCCTCCACTGTGACTGTTTGAATTACATTTTGGTATTCTTGAAGTGAAGTGCTGTCAATTACGTTTTCTACTCCTACTGCATCTAAACGAGTGGCGTTGAACCCTTGATGATAATTCATCAAAATCTGCGTTTCTGCCTCAGGACCAGGATAATCCACCTTTAGTTTGAATAGGAATCTATCTAATTGTGCTTCTGGTAGAGGGTATGTTCCCTCATATTCAATAGGGTTTTGCGTTGCTAATACCATGAATGGTTGCGGTAATTCGTGTCGTATACCGTCAATACTGACTTGTCGTTCTTCCATACATTCTAAGAGTGCAGATTGAGTTTTTGCTGGTGCCCGGTTGATTTCGTCAGAGAGTAAAACATTGGTAAAAACCGGTCCGCGCTTGAGATTAAATTGATTTGAAGTCGAATCATAGACACTTGTACCGACAATATCTGATGGCATCAGATCAGGGGTGAACTGGATACGACTGAAATCACCTGAGACCACCATAGCTAAAGTTTTGGCAATAAGCGTTTTGGCAGTACCAGGGACACCTTCTAACAGGACATGTCCCCCTGTGAACAGGCTCACGACAACGAGTTCAAAGAGTTGTGTCTGTCCGACAATCACTTTTTGTGCTTCTTGCTTTATTTTTTCAAAAGCTGTTTGGATTATATTTTCCATAATTAATTGTATTTCTACCTTGTGATGAATAGCGTGATTACAAAGATTTTTAATTATAGTGAAACGTAAAAATAAGTGTACTCTCCCCTGTAGATGTGGTTCCCTAACCGCATCATAGGCATGTCGGAGGTTGCTTTGCTTGCTCCGAAACACAGGACTGTATGTAAGAATACGGGCGAGGAGACCTCGCCCCTACGGAATGTCCGAGACGTAATGAATTATGTGGCTACAAACGCATCTCCTCCTAAAATTGACGTTTTCAGGATATATTTAGAATGACTGACTTCTTGTTCTCCGAATTTTTGATTTTTCTCGGTATGCTTCGACTCTTTTTGCCAATTCAACAAGTTTTGCTTCAGATATTTCACCAGAATATTCTAAGTCCTGGATAAGATTCGTGAGTTCCAAATCTTCATCAACTGCCCCACGTTGTATTAATTCATCTATATAAGTTTTTGTATCTAAATTGGGATTGACACGCCAACGTGCCCCTAAATCTGTTCTGAATTTATCACGTATATGTCGTAGAATAACATTACGTGTGTTTCCTTTTTGGTATAGCGCGGTCATAGCGTGTACGTATTCAGTGCTTAAGCGTCTATTTCTTTCTTGAATATCCAATGGTTCACCGAACCTTCTACCTTTTAGTGTTATAAAAATGAAAAGAATTAGACATAAATAAACAGCAGACAAACCTACTGGAGTTTTGAAGATGAATGCTATGAACGTGTTTTTTGGTGCGGTCTCCTGTGTGTAATAAGTTTCCTCAGCAAGTCCAATTCTTGCGTTACGGGGTAATGTGGACATCAGGTTGTAGAGCAGCTTAGCGTTATCGTCATGACGCAATCCGTTGTCCTGAAATAGATATGCGGATGTGGTAAGAAACACACGACCTTCGCCATCACGCAGCGTTACAACAACTGCATCGTTTTCAGTTCCATAAAGGGTCACTACATCTCGTTCAGAAGTATCAATTACATAATATGTTCGTGGGTGGATTATGTCTACAGCATGCGTTGGAAAAAACGGATCCTCGCTAATTCTTTTAACGTATTCCATTCTTTTTGATAGATTACGCAATTTCAATCCGTACAATATGATAAGTTGTTCCATAGTTTTATGGTTGCCACCACTTACGATTAGCGTGCCACCACTTTTGACGAAATCTTGTATTTTCTTCATCTCTGTTTCGGTTGGCATTTTGTTTAGGTCCTGTAGGAAAAGTGCGTGGTATCTATTTAGTCGGGAAGGATATTCAGCCGATATATTTGTGACGCGAAACTTTAACTTACGCAAAATGCGATATAATACACTACCCTCTTCTAATGTATCACAAGAAAATTGTGAACAAATTAGGACAAGAAGAATGAAAATATAAAAAGGTGAACGGAGAAATCTGAATTTTGTCATAGATTATATATTTGGAAACCATTGTCTCGTGAGACATAAGTTAATTTCTCACATAGATTTTCTGTAATAGATCTCGATAATTTGCTACAGTTTCAGCGTTACAAGGTTTGTATCCGTACCAAACTTCATCAAATACATTAATAGCTGGTCCAAGCGTTTTTTGAATGTCAGTATCTACTTGTGCTTGGTGAAGATACTCACGATTTGTAAGACTTTTGTCGTAAGGAAGGATTCCACGTTCCTGTAGATGTAAAATAGCGGAGAGGTACAGATAACGAAGTGCACCACGGAAATCGTTTGATGCTTCTGCTGTGTCAGCGTGTGCCAGTGCAGCTCTCTCTGTTTTCACCTGATCTACTTCCATCTCGGATTCCTCGTTGTTGGCTTCGCTAATCAGGTTAATACGGATTTGTTTCACAAAGAAGATTATTACAATTCCAAATGCTATGACTCCAAGTGGAAAAATTATAAAATTTAGATTAAAATCCCATACTTCTTTAGGTTCTAACAGTTTTGCTAATTCCTTTTGATATTGTTCATAAGAAAGTTCTATTTCGGATTGATTTTTCTCCAGATCCTCTCGAAAGGTTTGTTCTTGTGAAACTAATGTGGAAATTGTAGTAAAATTGAGAAAAAACACTATAATACAGATGTAAATTCTTTTATTCACTTTATCATACCTAATATTTATGGTAGAGAGTATCCCATTAATCATTTAAATGGTGAATACTTTGCCCCGCGATAGTTCTTATAGATTGAAACAACGGCGGGGAGACCCGCCCTACAAGTGGTTTATGAGATACGTTCCAGACAAAAGGTTTAATTCGTTGCCTGCATTTCAATATCATAAGCCTCTTTTCGTATACGTAGATCAAAATAGAGTAGGGTTGATCCGATTGATCCGATCGGTAATGCAAGTGCAGTAATTCCTATTGTAATAAAGGAGCGTATCATATAGAGTGTCCAACCGATATCGCGAGGTGTTGGCGCAAAAATAAAGGACATAGATTCAAGTATGGTAGCGTCTTGTGGGATTTGGACGGCTCCTGGTATGAGAAAAAAACAAATGGAGACAGAGGTTGAGATGATTGACAATATCATGTAATAGATTAGAATAAGTGCCAACATGATTCCACATACTCTCCACCAAGTTCCCTTGACCAATTCGGTACTCCTCCGTAGCGCAACCGTTGCTGAAGTTTCCTCAAACAAAACAGGTAAACCGTATAGTCCCCAGCGAATTCCGAAATAGATCGCAAAAGGTATCCCTATGCATGTAATGAACATCCCAAACACAGCAAGTAAATAGATAATGAAGCAACCGAGATATGGTAAATAACGTCGAAATGTTTGTCGAAATGCTTCCCCCGCAGTGATGTTTCTACCTAAAAACACATAGGCACTGGAATACGAAAAACCACCTACGACGAATAGTGATAATAGTAGTGACGGGAATAAAGTGTAAAACCCTATGAGAGGCAAATCGGAAGGACGACTGGTAATAAGGAAACTTGTTGATATTATGTCTATTAAATAACCGATCACAAAATAAACGAGAGAGATTTTAAAGAATAGATGGAAATGATTCCGATAGATTGTAAACATTCCATCTAATATATCCGTGAGACTCAAAGGTTGTAATGGTGTTGAAGTTTCTTGATTATTATTTTCTGGTACTAAATTATTATGTTCTTGCATTGTGTCCTCGCTTGTATGTTAACTCGTTGATGTATGTTAGTTTATCTTATTTCTGTTAATATTTCAAGTGAATGCCTTTTGCACTTTACCGAATATTTTTGCATTTTTGTTCAATTTCTGATAACATACGCTGAAACGATTATGCTAATTTGATATCGGATTTCTACTTTGGTAAATACAAATGTCTACGCAAAAAATCATTACAATCATACTTATTGTTTGTTTATCTGTAGTGGCAATTTGGCACGTCTCGGCTGAACCTGTTGACTCAGGTACGTATTGGCTGATGGTTGATGCTTCTCCGGATGCTGCGGTGCGTTCACATTTCAAGTCTTTGAGCGATTTGTTAATTGAAAAGGGAAAGGTTAGTAAGGACAATATAAACACGATTGAAGGAAGTCAAGCAACGAAAGATAAAATAGAGAATACACTGATAAATACAGCAAATAGTTCAGATAAGTTGGAGTCAATTATATTTCTCTACCATGGTGAGGTTTCTAAGCCACCGCGCGAGAATGCAATGCACCTTTCTACACAATCTGACGAGACTATCAAAGATTCTGTTTTAAATCAGTGGTTCAAAAATACAGGTGTTGGACTCGTGATTGTTATTATTGACGGTTACGCATACGATGAGAGTCTTACAGTCTATTATGCTAACAGAGAAACACTTGGAACCGCTGCGCTAAATGTGATTCACCCTGCAGAAATTACGGAAGCATCAGGTAAGAATTCCTTTCTTCAAGCTTTCACTGATGCCTTGTCCACAGAAACTATAGATTCAGACGATAACAGACATATTAGTATAATTGAATTATATCAACGGATACAGACCGATAATCCTTTTGAAGATGCTATTTTTGCACCAACCGGTGAAGTTGATAAAACTGTTATGAAACTCAGTCCTGCTATTCATGTTACTACCTTTCCAGAAGGTGCGGAGATACTTCTAAACGAAGAGGCGAGTGGATTGACTCCGAAACTTTTCACTGAGAACTTACAACAGGGAACCTATACTGTTTCTGTTAGAAAAGCAGGGTATAGTAGTCCAGAGTTAAAAACCGCTGACTTGAAGTTAACCCAAGGTGAGGTAATTAAGTTGGGGTGGGCACTCAAACCGATTTCGGTGTTTGGTACTGTGACTGGACCGTCGGATATGTCGGTTGTTGGGACAAATGTATCAATAGACGGTACTGAATATGTTGAGATTGTCGGAGATGATGGTTCTTACTCTTTTCAAGACTGGAAAATTTCTGCTTTGCTAACAGCGGGAACAGATTATACACTCTACGCAAAACAAGGTGATTTTTACCACGGTTCCGCAAATTTTACGTATGATGGTTATGTTGGAATAGAGCAACCTATCAAGTTGATCAAAAAGACATGGTTTGAGATTGCTGAGTTTGAATTTAGTCGTGATGACCATCAAAAGGCTGTAGAAGCATTTCAAAATGGAATTGAAGAAACCACAGATTTTCCTGAGATGTCATCAGAATTGACTGTTATGCTGCTGAGTACCTTTGCTAATGCGATTGATAGGGGAGAGATTAAGGATGTGAATTATATGGTAGTTACCGCAAAATTAGCGGAGGCATACCAGCAGCCGGACGTTGCTAAAAAGTATTGGACACTGGTAAAATTGAATGCTGTAAAAGGTTCTCCTGAAGCGAAATTAGCAGGTCGATGGCTTTGGCAGATGAATCGTTGGCGTAACATACTCAATATCGGTATTGTCTGTGTGTTGATTCTCATACTTGCCTCTGGTGTATGGACTTTTTTAAGATACCGAAAATCTAAGCAAACCGAGTCAGAAATAGATGCGTGAAAACCCTCCCAATATTCTCTGGATATGTACTGACCAACAACGATTTGATACCTTAGGTTGCTACGGGAACACGTTTGTCCAAACCCCCAATTTAGACAAGCTTGCCCGCGACGGTGTGCTGTTTGAACATGCTTACTCACAAAGTCCAGTTTGTACACCGAGTAGATCCAGTTTCCTGACTGGACGTTATCCTCGCACAACAAGATGTCGGCAAAATGGACAAGCAATCCCACCAGATGAAGTTTTGGTGACGAAACTGCTCCAAGATGCCGGTTACGTCTGTGGATTGGCAGGTAAACTGCACCTTGCCCCTTGTAATCCACGTGTTTGTAAAGGAACAGAACAGCGGATTGACGATGGATATGACCAATTCTTTTGGTCACATGATCCCGCAGATGCATGGGCAACGCACGACTATATTCAATGGCTATCAGATAATGGATTACAGAGGAATAGCGCGTCTTTTGCAGATTCAAAATATGTCCGAGTCATTCCTTCAGAGGAACATAGTCAAACGACGTGGAGTGTTGAACGGACGATGTCGTTCATCAACACAGCGTCAAGATTTAATCAACCATGGCTATTTTCGGTGAATATGTTCGATCCGCATCATGCGTTTGATCCACCAGTCGCAGCATTAGAACGGTATCGAGATATGTTAGATGATATTCCGTTACCGAACTATGTTGAAGGAGAACTTGAGAATAAACCGATCTGGCAACAAATTGACCATGGTGGTGCGTATGGCGGCAAATCTGGATATCCTTACTCAGAAATGAGTGAATCTGATCACCGTTGGGTGACTGCTGCATATTGGGCAATGGTTGATGTAATTGATACACAGGTCGGTAGATTACTTGACTATTTGGAAGAAACAGGACAACGAGAGAATACGATTGTTATATTCACATCGGACCATGGAGAGATGCTTGGTGACCACGGAATATATCTGAAGGGACCTTATTTCTATGAACCTGCTATTCGTGTGCCATTGATTATCTCAGGACCGGGTATGTTGAACAACGGTACGCGTTCAGAGGCACTTGTGGAATTGGTGGATTTAGCACCGACAATTATGGAAACGAGTGGTGTAGAGCATTACGCAGGTATGCAAGGTGAAAGTCTGCTACCGATGTTAACTGGGAAAAATAAACTGGATTCACATCGTGAAGATGTCTACTGTGAGTATTACAATGCTATGCCGTGGCATAGTGAACCTGCTGCGAATGCGACTATGGTACGGAGTCAACGGTACAAGTTAGTAGCAGCACACGGTACGGGTAGTGGTGAACTTTATGACTTGGAAAATGATCCGAAAGAAACACATAACTTATGGGAACATTCGGATTATAAGGATGTTAAACTGGAAATGCAAGAACGTCTAATCCATCGTATGGCATGGACAGTGGATCCTTTGCCTGAACGTCAAGCCCCTTGGTAAAAAACAGAGATTGCAGTTAAGTAAATAATCGGTTAGTAATTTGAAATATAAACAAAAGTTAATTCCAGAACAATTTAGATCGTTATGTTTAATACAGGCGGCACTCATTTGTATTCTGTATTTTTCTTTGTTTACATTAGTTATTGATGCGAATGCTGATAATTTCATAACTCGGTGGGATCAGCAACTTTTTGATCGATTCTACGATGCACCGCCTCGTAGTGAACCCATGTGGACAGTGATGGAGGTAGGTACGGAATTTGGACATTACAGGTCAATAATGGGATTTTCTATTTTACTGATGGCGTATGGGAATGAGGATCGTCAGAACACAGGAAGGTTGTTGTCCTCGGCATATATAAGCACAGGTGTTTTAACTTACGGAGTAAAGCAGTTAGTTCGACGGAAAAGACCGCTTGATGATATGCTTGGGAATCCGTCTATGCCGTCTGGACATGCTTCATTAGCGTTTAGTGCTGCAACAATTCTTGGGTACCAATATCCGAAGTGGAGAATTCCTTTTTATATTGGTGCGGGACTGGTAGGATTTTCTCGAATATATCTTGGAAGGCATTATACTTCGGATGTATTGGTAGGTGCAGCCATAGGTACAACGATGGGAGTGCTTGTTTGGCATAATCGTGTGACGTTGTTGCAGTGGAAATTTTAGATTGGTTACTTTAACGTGTTGATGTTATTTTCGGGTTTTGTGTAGTTTACGTACTTTGTAGGATCAGTGTTGTTGAGGTATTCCTCAATGTTGGTATATCCATCGTTGTCTTTGTCCTTTGATGTATCGGAAGCGTCATTTGGGTCAAAACCGTACTTCTTTTCCCATACGTCTGGCATGCCGTCCCTATCGCTGTCGAGAGGTGCTGGTATGTTGTTTAGTTCGGTCCATCCACCCACGTCATCCTGAGAGTCAATAATACCGCTTTTTTTTGATTTATCGGGTAGGTGTGCTTTTTCTTTATACGTTTTCCCTTCATAAGTTGCATAGCCGTTCCGGACTTCGTCTACAATCCGTGCATCAATTGCATCGCGTATGGACAATGAAGCACCAACAATCTCAAGTATTGCATGATATGCCTCTTCAGCAGTTTGCTGGTTAATCGGTATTGCGTCAAAGGGTTTGTCAAGTTTTAATCCTATAATATGTGAGTCACCACCTTGTGGCTGCACACCTCCGTTCCAGTTATCTGCAGTAACCGAAAGAGACCACTTGATATGCAAATTCATCATTAACCAACAGGTTGACAATTAAAATGTCTGTTGATTATGGGTTCAGGGCAACGAGACAACACTTAGCATATTCTCCACTTCCTGGCGCGTATCGTCTCGCAATGGACCTGCAAGTGCTGCACGATAAAAGTCCACTGCTCTACTCGGATCACCTACTTTTTTATAACACGAAGCAGCTAAATCCTAGTTCAGACAACATGTTGTAGGTCCCTTCTCTCACTCCTACCTACCAGACTTTATGTGAACATGCGGGTGAGGAAACCTCACCCCTTCGATAATGTAATAAGTAGCCGAACCTAATGAAAATTGGAATTACCGATTTAATAACTTTATCTTCATTTAGTTGTTTTTAGTTGTTTTTAGTTGTTTTTTAGTTGTTTTTTTTATATTTTTGGATTAGTGTCCTCGATCCTGTAGTAGTATGGGTTTAAGCCGACTTTTATTGTTGGCGAAAATTAAAAAAAACAACTAACAGCAAGTTTTTTTTAGCCGCTTTTTCGGTTTTTGTGTTTTGATATGTTGTCATTGCATTGCAGAAGTATTGTGTGATTTATTTGAAGATTTCGTTTTTGGATTTGGCTGATTGTCATTGGGTTCCTCTATTTTGTAAGTTGTGTGTTGGATGTTAGGTTATATTATACTTGATGGTCGTTCGTTTTTGTAGTGTTATTGATTTTGATAACAATATATATCCAATATGTTTGATGTCCGTTTCAGTTTTTTGGTTTAGTTTTCAGTATTGACTAAACCGGGATTTTCGGGATAAAGGGTCGCTCCTATAGAAGAAAGATTGCCATCAGTAATTTTAACTGCTATTCGGTTAGCGCGTCATAAACTTTAGTCAGGTTGTTCCTGTTCGCTTAGCATTTGGGCAAAGGCATCAAGGTTTTGTGCCTTCGCTGCAGCAAGATGCAGCTGTTCAAGTCGGTGCAAATCGGTAATGTTCTGAAGTGATGGTGTTAGAGCATTCACCGCTTCAGTCTGGAATTCCGACTTCAATAGTGTTAAGATGTGTTTGATGGTAGTCTCTTGAGTAATTTTTTCTACTTGGTATTGATAAGTTTTAGACTCTCGCATAAGTTCCTCCGGTATAAGTCGTCTAAACAACTCAGAATCATACACTATCCCACCAAAAAGGTAGATTCCATAAAGTAAATCCGCCTGCGTCCGTTGATTGACAGGAGTGGCAATTGTTGCATCAATGCATTCTTGTACCCATTGTTCTAAGTTTATCCCAAGCAAGTTTCCAGACACTTAACGTCTAATTAATTGACTGTTTTTCAGATACTTATAGAGTTCGCTATCTGTTGTCAAAATGAGTTTTGTGCTGGCATTCGTAGATTTACGATAGGTTTCAAGAGTTTGGAGAAAAGCGAAAAACTCTGGGTCTTTGCCATGTGCATCGGCATAAATTTGGATAGCTTGTGCATCTGCAGCACCTTTAATCTGTTCCGCTTCCTTGTATGCCTCTGATTGGATACGTTCTAATTCTTTTTGTTTCTGTCCACTGATATTCGCCGCTTCACCCTCACCTTCAGATTTGTATTTCTCGGAAATACGTTCACGTTCCGAAATCATCCGTGTAAAGACTTTCTCACGAACTTCGTCAACGTAGTTGATACGCTTAATTTGAACATCAATAAGTTCAATACCGTATTGTGGAACAGTTTGCTGGACTTTTTCATGCATCATCTGTGTAATTTTTTCTCTACCGATCTTAATCTCTTCTAAAGGATCGCCTAATTGTCCCTCATCCTCTTCAAGAATTTCTATATCAAGAGTAAGGACTCGGTTGGAATCTCGTACAACTTCAATTAAAAATTGTGCTGTTACCAAATCACGTGCTGCAGAATCAATGATGTCATCCAATCGGGATTGCGCAAGTATTTCTGTCCCTAATGCTTGATAGAATTGAAGGGCATCTTTGATACGCCACCGTGCAGTTGTATCAAGCCATATAAATTTTTTGTCCTTCGTTGGAATTTGGTTGGGAGAACCGTCCCACTCAAGGATGCGTTTCTCAAAGCGATGTACCTGCTGAATAAACGGTGTTTTTATTTTTAATCCCGCATTTACGATTGGTTGTCCAATAGGTTTTCCAAATTCAGTAATAACAACCTGTTCAGCTTCATTTACAATATAGAATGTACTAGAGGCTAACGGAATTGATATAATAAGTATGATAATTACGGGTATCAGTATTTTCAACTTCATTCGTGTTCTCCTTTACGATGTTTTTTATAATAAGCACAGAATTACCTATTCCTTTAGTTGCAAGATAGGTATCGGTGTGTTGGCTTTATCGTCAATGATATAAATCTCTTTGACTTGCGGCAGGATGTCCTGCATTGCTTCGAGATATAGTCTCTGTCTGGTTACCTCTTTCGCATTCTGGTATTCTGTGCGTATTGCATTGAATTTATCTGCATCGCCTTGTGCTTGGTTAACTCGCTTCAGTGCGTACCCCTCTGCTTCTGATATTTGTTGTTGTGCCAAGCCTTTTGATTTCGGAACTGATTGGTTGTAATCACGCCATGCATCGTTTATTAAACGGTCTTTTTCTTGTTTTGCCTCGTTAACGGCATTAAATGCTGCTTTCACTTTTTCAGGTGGATTTACATCCTGAAGTGTTACGTTAGCTACATCTAATCCGGTTTCGTATAAATCGAGAAGTGTCTGCAAATGTTGTTTAACTTCGGCAGCGATTTCAATACGACCAACGGTCAACACTTCTGTGACAGTCCTGTCTCCAATAACACGACTCATCACGGATTCTGAAAGGTCACGTAAAGCCCGTCGTGGATCTCGGACAGAAAACAGGTACTTTTTTGGGTCTTTGATTTTATATTGGACGACCCATTCAACGTCGGCGATGTTTAGGTCTCCTGTGAGGAGTAAGGATTCCTCTCCGAAGTCCCTGGCATCATATGTCGTACGGATACCGGCTCTGACAGTTCGAAATCCAAATTCTTCTTTAAACACTTTTCGCACGGGAATATTTATTGCATTCTCAATACCGAGAGGAAGTTTGAAGTGCAATCCCGGATCTGTTTGTCGGACAGATTTACCAAACATAAGGACAACAGCGATTTCGTCTGCTTCAACAGTATAAAAGCTTGTTGCTAAGCATACCAGGACTAACACACCCAAAATCACAAACAAGATGCGTTTGGGGGTAACAAGATTCATGTATTCGTACATTTCCATATTATTTCTCCTTTCTGTTTCTAATGATTTCTTTAGATTTCATATCTAACTAACTTTCGAGCCGCTTCCACAATCTGTGGTGTATCAGGAATAACAAAGTTCTCCATTACTGGGGCAAAAGGAACAGGTACGGGGGCAGCAGCGACCCGTTCAATTGGTGCGTCAAGATAGTCAAATGCTTCGCGAACAACGAGCGCAGCAATCTCTGCACCAAATCCGGCTCTACCGACCGCTTCATGTGCAATTAGCAGTCGATTGGTTTTCTTCACAGAGTTGTAAATAGTATCTTTATCAAGCGGCATCAATGTTCTCGGATCAACAATTTCTGCTGATATACCTTCATCAGCGAGTTCATCTGCAGCAGCAAGTGCTTTCAATACCATGCGTGATGTCGCTAATATAGTTATGTCTTCTCCTTCACGTTTAACTTCTGCTTCCCCTAACGGAATTGTATACTCGTCATCGGGTATCTCACCCTCTTCAGTATATAGTAGTTTATGTTCAATAAACATAATCGGGTTGTCACTTCGTATAGCTGTTTTCAGCAACCCTTTTGCATCATAAGGGGTAGATGGCATCACCACAAGGAGACCTGGAATATGTACAAACCATGCCTCAAGACTTTGTGCGTGTTGCGCAGCAGATGAACGACCTGCGCCACCTTGTGTGCGAATAACAAGTGGTACATCTAATTGTCCACCGACCATGTATCGTATTTTTGCTACTTGATTGACGATCTGGTCCATTCCGACTGCAGTGAAGTCAATGTACATCAGTTCTGCGACGGGACGCATCCCTGTTACTGCAGCACCAAGTGCTGTGCCGATGATGGCGGCTTCAGAAATAGGGGTGTTTCGGATACGATCCTTGCCAAATTGCTTAAATAGACCGTCTGTAACCTTGTATGCCCCGCCATATTCAGCAATATCTTCTCCCATGAGAAAGACAGCTTCGTCACGTTCCATTTCTTCTATCAGTGCCTCTTTTAGAGCGTCACGATAGGTAATTGATCTCATTGTTTATTCCTTTCGATTTCGATTCAATTTTCTATTATCGCAGGTGTTTCCTACCTCTAATATTGTGTCTAAACTGACGATGGACGTTCTTGCACAATAGGAATAACATAACTTCGTATTGTCACACCGTTAACTGTCTTTGTTTCAACTTGTGGTTCCGGATTTTCTCTATGATCAAACACGACATAATATCCCTCCAAGGTTCCTTCTAATTCCATATAGGTTGCGAGTTGTTTCTTGCCAGAAGCAAAACGATTTGTCCCTTCCCTTATCTTGGTTTCAACAATGTACTTTCGTTGGTTATGGATTAGAAGAAGATCCATTCTACCACGTCCAGTTTGCACTTCTAAATACATACTTCCACCCACGTTGCGTACAAACTGATCAAGATATGCATAAAGTAGATGTTGACCAACATATTCCTTTGGCGTATCTGGTACTTGTAAGATTCTGAATCCAACACGGATTATAAAATCTCGGAAGTTATCAAGCAGAGGGACCATGTCAATCTGTCCTGTAGGGGTAATATAGTCAACAAAGTCACCACCGGTTTCTTCAGGGATATAATCATTCTCTAATCCGTTCAATAAAGGTTTAAACGCTCTTATGATACGATGCTGATATATAGGATTTACTATTTCGCACATACCATCAGAACTTCTGGCGATGACACCATACGTCGCCAATTCATTGATGATGTTATCATTAATATTAAAAGGTAGACCTTTATCATAAGAAGCGATTTGCATCAGTAGAGTTTCAAATCGACGGTTTTTGCGGATATTGGTAAGTAGATGTTCAATATTAGTATTTCGTTCATCAAGGAGCAGCGCATGTGCAGCGGCAAAATGTGACATTCTGACTGTTTCGGACTTAGGGATGTTTAACTCTTCAGTGATAATTTGCGCGAACCGGTTAACTAAGAAAGGTTGACCACCTGTCTGTGTGTGGAGAGACTTTACAACTTCAGGAGCGAAGGTTTGACCAACTTCGTCAGTATACTGACCAAACAAATCTTGGACTTGTGGTAAAGTGAAATTATTCAAACGGAACTCGTCCTGGACATTAAATGGTGAAACAGATCGGTCATAGTTAAGTTGGCTGATGCTCTTGACACCAACAATACCAACGCTGTGTGGACATTGTAATTCATCAGATAGATAAATGTGCCGGAGTGTATACAGAAAATCACTCACTATATTTTGTGGAATGCCATCAAATTCATCAATTAGCAGTACGATTCTTTTATTATCAAGTAAACTCTCTAATTCCTCAAAGAATGCTAACATTGAAAAATGATCGCTTAAGTGTGTGTTTTTCAAGAATTGTGTTAATTCTTCGCTTGGTCTCATTTCATTTTTTTGTAAAACAAACTCTATATTCCTACACATCATTTGAGAGAGTCTATCGTAAAAAATGGGAGTAGAGCCATTTCGCATTACCTGAAAATCCAACTGAATTGGGAAATAGGTTGGATCTTCTGAAGTAAGGACATCAATTGCCATACGGAAGAAGGTGGTTTTGCCAGTTTGGCGTGGGGCAAACAGAACGACATAACGTCCCTCCTTCACGCGCATGTTGAAGTCAGCTATTTCTTCAGTGCGTGGGACAACATAATGTCTGTCAGGATATACACGTCCTTGAGTTCCAAAACGTCTCATTCTTTATCCTTATTGCGAAAGTGAATTGTCATCAATAGAAATATATCAGTCAGATTGTAAATCAATAGTCGTGCATGTATTGTTTTTAAAAGATACTTCAGTATTATTCTTTCCACGAATTAACAATGCATCTCCATCGGTTTTAAATGTATTGTTGTAAATGCTGATGTTGTGAATTCCCTCTGTTATACAGTCAACTGCGACGGGATTTCCACTATCAGATTTAGAGGTGGAAATAGTATTCTGGTAGATTGATGTGTCTCTGATTCCGCCATTAGAACCTTTAGACCAGAGATGTATACCACCATAACTGTTTTTTCGTCCATCATTTTCACTGAGATTATAGCGGATAATGTTGTTGTGGAAAGGTTTGGCACCCTCAAATTGTGCTAATAGATACCCAGCACCGTCATTATTATGTGAGTAATTGTACTGGACAATTGAGTTCTGCACTCCTCCATCCAGATCAAAACCTCCTCCATCTTTAGGACTACCAGTACGGTTGTGATGCGATTCATTGTACTGAATGACAACACAATTTGAATCCCATGTCCAGATTCCCACTGGACCACCGTATTCGTAATCATTCATCATCCCATTCTCGTATGCTTCACAATATTCAATAGTGGCATATTCTACCTGACCAAGGACTATACCGTTTCCTGAATGATGCCCTTTCCCGGGAATACCTATATTTCTATAGACACAGCAGTTACTAACATTGATGTCGTTGTGTGAATACCCGTTTTTTTCAGGCATCCATACACCTACCGAACTTATCCCGGCATCCCCATTATCATGAACATTCGCTCGTGTAATTATAACATCTTTGAACCCAGACCAACTGTTATCACTTGGATGCGCTGCAACACCAATTCCAACGTGCTTAAACCCACTTACGTCAACATTATCAATATGGATATGTGACAACTTTCTATGTTCTGGCAATGTATTAACGAACCAGATACCTGAGCACGTATTTCCCAATGAACCTACAAAGTTGAGATTACCTATCCGCACGGCAGCTCGGTTTTTTGCGAAAAAACCGTAACCTGTTCCTGCATCAATAGTCGCTCTACCATCTCCGTATGAACCGAATGTTATAAGCTCATCTTTAGCTTCAATATCCGTACCAGTAAGATACAAATTTCCTTTAAAGATTTGATTAGCTTCAAACCATACGGAATCATTCGGTTGCAGTTTGGTTACATTTACCCGATTAATGCTCTGCCAAGGTTCTATATGGGATCTTCCTGAATTTGTATCATCTCCGAATAGGCTTATATAGTAATCCATTACAGCAGGTAAAACGGTAGGAACACTTTCTTTTGATCAATTTGACTTCAAGATTAACCCATCTGCCTTCATCCATTCAATTGTCTGTTCGAATGCATGTACTGTTTTTGTGATGTCCGTTTCTGTGTGTGCGGAAGTTGTCATACCTCCGTTGGTAGCAAGGTCAATTCCATTTAGCAGCAAACCACATCGTAGATGTTTTAGCAGTTCTTCGTCGTTACCACCTTTGAGTTTTCTGTAATCCCATGCGTAAGGGTCAAAATCGGTTGCACGCATGTCCTTTTCACCGTGCCCTATCAGAAGTTTGATTCCAGAAAACTCTCCGTAAACTACCCAATCTAACCTGTAGATATCAATGACTTTGTTGAGTTCATCGCGGAGTTTTTGTGCGATATGATTTGCCTGTTCATGCGGTTTGCCAGTTTTGACAATTTTAAGCATCGCAATTCCTGCAGATGCTGAGAGTGGGTTAGCATTAAATGTGCCGGGATGTGGCATCTTTAATCCTGCTTCTTCAGCCTGCACAGAAATTAAGTCAAGTATCTCTTTTTTACCAACGAGTGCACCGCCGGGAAGACCTCCTGCCAATATTTTTGCAAGTGTCGTTAGATCGGGGATAACGTCATAGTGTGCTTGTGCACCGCCGGATGCAACGCGAAATCCTGTGATAACTTCATCAAAAATGAGGAGAACACCGTGTTCATGAGTAAGTTCACGAAGTTGCTGTAAAAACTCACCGTCGGTTGGGACAATACCGAAGGATGCCCCTGTCGGTTCAAGGATCACACAAGCAATATCTTTGTCTGTTTTCAGATACCTTTCAACAGCATCAATATCGTTGGGAGGACAAAGAAGAGTTGTATCGCGGACCTCCTGTGGTATACCCGGAACTGACATATCAAAGGGAGGATATGCTCCGAAGATAAGACTGTCATGCCAACCGTGAAAATGACCAGCAAACTTCAGTACCTTGTTCTTGTTGGTATATGTTCGTGCAAGTCGAATTGCCATAAGCGTTGCTTCGGTGCCAGAACTAACAAATCTAACACGTTCCGCAGAAGGCACGAGTTGGGTTACGAGATTAGCCCATTCTAATTCAAGCGGATGGCATGCTCCATAATGCGTCCCACGATGCATCTGTGCAGTTACTGCTTCTACAATTTCGGGAGGATTATGACCCAGCAGCAATGCCCCGTGTCCTGCCCAATAGTCAATGAATTCTGTGCCTTCCAGTCCCCATTTAATCGAACCATCTGCCCGAGTAACGTAAATTGGAAACGGAGACATATACCGGCTATCGTGTGTAACACCATCAGGAAAGAGTTGGTTTGCTGCCTGTGCTAACTCTCTGTCTTTTGCGAAGGTTTTATGATACCTTTCCAAAATTGTGGACATTATAATCCTCTGTTAGGACTTGTGTAATTTTCAAGTTTTCTCAAAAATTATGTCTAAAATGTTATAATTTTCAAGAGTATTGTGGGTTTCTGAGCGCGCTTGCAAAGCACGCCTACCGTTTTATGTGAAAGTCCTGTCTCTGTTACTCAAACTTTGTTTTCGTTTTGCTTGATTTAGATTACTGGAAACATTGTAATCCTATAATACATCAAGAGTAGTGAAATGTCAATGAAAATGACGGGACAGAAACTGTTAAGTATGTTAGAGTATATTCAACAAACATCAACAGCCATACATCTGTAACAATTAAGGTTTAAAATTTGATAAACATAGCGAAATGTGTTATAATTATATGACATTTAACAATTTAGTTATAGGCTTTTTGAGATATAGAAATATATAAAAACTAATCTCTGCTTCCTGTTTATTCAGTGGAGCCGTGAGTCCATAGAGAGGATATAAATTGAAACTATACGAACTTATGTATATCATTACCCCTGACCATGAGGAGAATGAGGCGGAAGCACTCATTGAAAACGTCAAGGGTATTATTGAAGGTGGCGGAAATCTTATCAATGTTGATGTTTGGGGAAAGAGACGTTTAGCGTATCCGATACGGAAACGTACAGAAGGTTATTATGTAGTTTATGTTTTTGAGAGCGAGTCAAGTTTCATTGCTCAGTTGAGTCAAACACTTCGCGTCAATGAAGCAATTTTGCGACACATGATTGTGCTCTATGATGACGATATAGAAAAGTTGAAAACATCACAAGAAGAAGCAGCAGCATCTGAAAGTACGGATGGTGATGCTACCGAAGACATAACTGAATCTGGAGAGGACACATCTGAATCTGGTGAAGTGATAGATAACGCTGAAGAAAATACTGCGGAATCAGTTTAATACACACTACTAATACAAGTATCACGAGATAATACTACGAGATACTGAAGTGAATAAAGGAGCAAATCATGGCAAGTTATAACAAGGTGATTTTGATGGGTAATCTCACACGGGACCCCGAAATGAAGTATCTGCCAAGTGGAACTGCTATTGCGAATTTTGGAATCGCTATGAACGAACGTTATACTGACAGACAAACTGGAGAACAGAAAGAAAATGTTTGTTTTGTTGATGTTGAGGCGTGGGACAGGCAAGCTGAAATTGTCAATGAATATTTTAGCAAGGGTAGCCCTATTTTCCTTGAAGGGTCACTCAGGTTTGATTCCTGGGAAACTCCTGAGGGAGAAAAACGGAGCAAGCTCAAGGTAAGACTATTAAGATTCCAATTTATTGGTGGCAGACAGGATGGTGATGAAGTAGGAAGCGGTTACACGCAAGCCACACCACCAGATTCCACGCCGATGGAAGGACAAAGCGATCAAGTATCCAATGCATCAGCTGGTGGAAGCGATACATCAACAGATGATGATATCCCTTTCTAATAAAGGAGTTATAATAAAATGGCATATCGTCGGAGATCTCGTTTTAGTAAGTTGGAGTATGTAGATTATAAAGATGTTGATACGCTGAGAAAGTTTGTAAACGAGCGTGGGAAGATTGTGAGTCGACGAGTTTCTGGACTTTCTGCAAAACAGCAAAGAATGGTAACCCGTGCGATAAAACGTGCCAGGAATATGGCATTATTACCTTTTACAAGGTAGGTATTAGAAAAGTAATTAACACTGTAGTGTTTTTCTCTTAAGAAATCATAGTAAATAGACTATAGTATTATATATTATTTGGATGGAAATTATGGAAGTTATACTCAAAAAAAGCATTGATGGACTCGGATCCCCTGGGGATGTCTTAAAAGTTGCCGATGGTTATGCACGTAACTATCTTTTACCAATGCAGTTAGCAGTGCATGCGACAGAGCGAAATCGGCGTTTTCTTGAGCATCAGATACGTGTGATTGACCAGCAGGAATCGAAGGATAGAGAACTCGCTCGTGAAATTGCAGCACAAATTGTTGATGTCACGTGCCATCTTACAAGACGTGCAGGTGAAAATGACCGACTTTTCGGTTCCGTAACCCCTGCGGACATAGTAGAATCACTTCGCGTATCTGAAAACATAGAACTTGATAGGCGCGTTATAGAACTGACTGAACCGATTCGTGAACTTGGTGCTTTTACTGTTTCAGTAAAACTCCATGCAGATGTGATAGCGGAGTTACGCGTCGTTGTTGAAAGAGAAGAATAATAGACATTTCGGTAATGACATTGAGTTGATGCATCATCCGAGGAAGCGTATACATGCAAATGCAAGCAGTTGACTCCCTCATGGATAGAGAAGCTGAACAAGCTGTCCTCGGAGCAATGATGACCGAAAAGTCTATAATTCCTCGTATAGAGGCATTGCTCGGGTCTACATCAGATGCTTTTTTTACGACAGATCACCAACTTATTTACGCAGCGATTCTTGCCGTTTATAATCGTGTCAATGATGCTGATCCGATTCTTGTTGCGAATGAACTGAACAGGACTGAGCAATTGAATAGAGTTGGTGGTTCAGACTATTTGTATGAACTCCAAGCTCCAATTGTTGAAACAGAAAGTTCAGAGTTTTACGCTGACATATTGCGAGAAAAGGCGACTCGAAGACATTTAAGCCGTGCATCTACTCAAATTCACGAACTTGCTTATGATGAAAGCATTGAAATCAGCGAAGTATTAGATCAATCACAGGAAGTTGTTTTTGAACTCGGTCAATCTGGTAGTAAACGAAGTTTTGAACATATTCGTAAATTACTCAAACAAAATATTGATACAATAGAAAAACTCTTTCACAAGAAACAAAGTTACTTAGGTGTTCCAACAGGCTTCATACATTTTGATGACCTGACCTCTGGGTTACAACCTGGAACGTTTATTATCATCGCCGCACGTCCGAGTATGGGAAAATCTTCCTTAGTGCTGAATATTGCACAAAATATTGCGATTGAACAAAAATTGCCTGTAGCAATTTTTAGTCTTGAAATGCCAGCACAAGATATTACAATGCGTATGCTCTCTGCTGAGTCACAGATTGATTTTAAACGTTTACGTATAGGGAAATTGAGTAACGAATATTGGGCACCATTGGTGCAAAGTGCAGAACGTCTCTGTGAAGCTACTATCTTGATAAATGATAATAGTGCGATGACAGTCCAAGGACTTCGCGCTGAAGCAAGGCGGTTAAAAGAAGAACATAGGAATCTTGCTTTGATTATTGTTGACTATCTACAGTTGTTGCGAGGAACGGGACGTTATAATGGTCGTGAACAAGAAATTTCTGAGATTTCACGGGGTTTGAAAATCCTTGCATCGGAATTGAATGTCCCGGTTCTTGCTTGTTCACAGCTCAATAGGGAAATTGAACGTCGTCCCAACAGAAAGCCACAACTTTCTGATTTACGCGAATCTGGAGCGATTGAACAAGATGCGGACTTGGTTGCATTTCTACACCGTGAGAACTATAACGACGATGAAGTTGATTTCGCTGATGAAATGGTGGAATCATATCTATTAATTAGAAAGCAGCGTAACGGACCAACTGGTGATGTCCCGATACATTTCTACCAGAAGCAAATGCGTTTTGTAGATCCAAGTTAATTAAAATACTCTGGTTGGAATATTATTGTATGAATTCTCCTTCTTCTACGCCAGCACCTTCAAATGGGTTGGCGTTTTTACTAAAAAATCGTTTATACCATACCCTGTCAGAAGTAGGTGATGCTTTTCGGCTACTTGCCGAGACAATCTTCCAAATTTTTAGACCACCGTTGCAATTTGATCTGTTAATGAAGCAATTGCTTTTCATTGGGTTTAACTCTTTATCAGTTGTTTTAGTATCGGGTTTTTTTACAGGAATGGTATTGGGTGTTCAAGGTTATGTTCAGTTGAAACCTTATGCAGTTGAAGGATCTGTCGCACAATTTGTCAGTGTTTCTGTGGTTAAAGAACTGGGACCGATGATAACCGCATTTGTACTCTCTGGACGTATTGGTGCATCTATTACAGCAGAACTTTCAACGATGAAGGTCACTGAGCAAATTGACGCTTTAGAAGTGATGGGAACGAATCCTGTAAAATATCTGGTTGTCCCACGTTTTCTGGCATGTTCATTTATGCTCCCGACGTTAACTATTTTTTCAACATTTGCGGGTATTTTCGGGGGTTATGTTGCAGTCGTAACCCTGTTCGGTTTCAATGGTGATTTTTACATCTTACAAGTTCAGCAACACTTATTTATTGGAAGTGTGTTTATTAGTTTAGTCAAAGCAACTTCATTTGGTATGGCAATTGCTGCGGTTGGATGCTATAAAGGATTCAGTATTTCTTCCGCAGGCGGGGCAGAAGGTGTCGGGACAGCGACAACAGGTTCTGCAGTTATATCTCTGATTACTATCTTGGTGTTAGACTTTGTCCTAAACCATATTCTATTTAATTTATTAGGATTGTCCTAACTACGAAACACATTCTAACAATAGTAGAATGTGAACTGGATTGAGTTTCAAAAGAACCTTATGATTTCAATTAGGAACGTCAGAAAATCATTTGATGAAAAACAGGTTTTAAACGGTATAGACCTTGAGGTGCCACTTGGTGAGACACTCGTCATTTTAGGACGAAGTGGATGCGGTAAAAGCGTTTTGCTTAAGATAATTGCTGGGCTACTCTCCATAGATGGTGGGGAGGTATGGGTTGATGGCACAGAAATTACAAAGCTTAAACGGAAACAGATGAATCAAATCCG
Organism: Candidatus Poribacteria bacterium; assembly: GCA_022825665.1. GTDB lineage: Bacteria > Poribacteria > WGA-4E > WGA-4E > WGA-3G > MSPOR6. Next base: position 43,315 of record JAJDWI010000041.1, on the reverse strand, counting down.
TAGAAAAATTGGTATGCTTTTTCAATCCGCAGCGTTATTTGATTCGATGAGTGTAGCTGAAAACATTGCCTTCATGCTTGATCAACATACAGATTTAACCCAACAAGAGATGCGTAAGGTTGTTGATGAAAAGTTAAAATTAGTTGATTTAGACGGTGTACAAGAATTGCGTCCTGCACAACTTAGTGGTGGGATGCGAAAACGTGTAGGTCTTGCTCGGGCACTTGCCTTTAATCCTGAAATCATATTATATGATGAACCTACTACCGGACTTGATCCTGTTACCTGCAATGAAATTAACGAACTTATTCGCGACTTAAATAAGAAGTTGCAAGTAACCTCTGTGGTGGTGACACACGATATGCACAGTGCATTCAGCGTTGGGACTCTTATGGTAATGCTCCATGAAGGTAAGAAACTTGCTTATGGCACTCCTGAATCTATGATAAATGAAGATAACCCGATTCTGCAACAATTCATACTTTTGGGGGCACCGGACCAAATACTTAATATTGACGAACCAACTTTAAAAAAATACACAGGGAGAAGTACTGAATGAAGTTTTGGAGTGCATCTGTAAAAGTGGGATTGATGGTTGTTGTTGCTACTATTCTACTTGCGATTCTTCTCACCAACGCATCAAATCTACCTTGGGGAACAAGAGGGGATGATATAGATTTTAAATTTCAGGCGGTGAATGGACTTTATGTTGGTGCAGGAGTATATCTTTCTGGGGTATCTATAGGCAAGGTGACGAATATTATACTTAGACCTGAAACAAATACTGTTGAAATTCGCGCGCGAGTCAAAAACGCTTTTAAGTGGCTAAGACAGGGTACCGATGCGCGAATTTCTATGAGCGGATTCGTGGGGGAGACATATATAGCACTAAATAACGGTGACGTTGGCAATCCACCACTTCAACCATCCGATCTTCCAATCATAGGGATTGATCCAGTGAATCCGTTGGAATTACTTGAACAAACCAGTTCCGGATTGAGTGAAGCTATTGATTTAACCTCTGCAGCGAACGAACTGCTTCAAGCAAATCAGGAATCAATTCAACAAGGAATCAAGGAAACACGCGAATTAGTTGCATCAACAAGTGACACACTTAAAAAATTCAATAAAAACATGGATGAAACTGTCAGTACACTGATGCAACTGGCAGCGAAAAATGATCAACGTTTTGAACAAACTCTTACTAATTTCAACCAATTATTGACTCAACTTGGCAATGATTCTTTAATCCTTAGTAGTCAAATTAGTGATGTTAGCCGTTCAATGTTGACACTTGTTGACCGGAATTTTCCTAAAGTAAATAGAATTCTATCTGATTTACAGCAGGGTACATCCGATTTTCAAAGGTTAGCGATGCAATTCCGGAATGATTCAAGTGAATTGAAAACCGAAATTTCTGGTCTTATTTCACAAGGGAGCACATTCATTGAAAAGGGTAGTAAAGATATTGATCCAATTATAGAAAACCTTAAGATAGCCACGTCTGCTGCGACTTCATTAGAGAAAAATATCAATGAACTATTAAACACTATACAACATGGTAAAGGCACGGTCGCCCAACTTCTAAATAATCCTGAACCGTTATCAGATGCAAAGGAAACCTTAAATAACTTAAATGAGGTCCTAATAGGCTTTAAGGATCTATACCAGCAGACAGATGAACAATTAAAGGGCTTTAAACTACCTGATTTTTCTTGGGATACAGAACTTAGATATCTAAGTCTGGAAGAAAATTTACATACAGAATTTGGATTTTCACTGATACCTGTACCGCCAGCAAAGAGCCAGTATCGTTTTGGACTCGGTATTCGGGATGAGATAATAGGTGCCGAATTTCAATATACATATAATTTTAACGACTATCTACAAGGTAGACTCGGATTCATACGTTCCAAAGTTGGAGCAGGTGTTGATGTTTGGTTTATACCTCATCGATTGGGTATAGGAATAGAAAGTGTTGGCTTAACAAGTGATAAACCAGAATTGAATGCGGAGATGAGTTTGCGGTTTTTCCGTGGTTTCCACATAGTCGGTGGTGTCGAAAATTGGCGGAGTGAAGATAGACGTTGGACAACAGGACTGAAACTAATTACAAGCGAATGGTAACAGTTTAAAATATCAGTTAAAATCATTCAAGCTTAGAAATTGATGAAACTGTGTTGATTTTGGGAGTGAATACTTAGTTTTTATGTAATACGGATTGTCATTGTGAAATCTAAAAACAAATTTGTCTGTCAAGAATGTGGGTATACGACACCGAGAGGACTCGGAAAATGTCCAAGTTGTCAAGCTTGGGACAGTTTTATTGAAGAAACCGAAATTGTCACGACTTCTCCTTTACACCGAGTTATCGGTCAACATACAAATCAACCAGAGAAAATTTCAGAGGTATCAACCACAGATGTTGAACGTCTGTTAACAGATATGCCTGAGTTTGATAGAGTTTTGGGAGGTGGTATAGTTCCTGGTTCCGTAATCTTAATCGGAGGAGATCCAGGAATAGGTAAATCAACACTATTACTACAAGCAAGTCATACCTTAAGTCGTAAGTACGGCGATGTCCTCTATGTTACTGGTGAAGAATCCATTAACCAGACAAAACTCCGTTCAACTCGTCTCGGTGTGACATCTGAAAATCTATATGTATTGTGCGAAAATAACTTAGAACAGATTGAAAAACATATTGATAAATTGCAACCCAAGTCTGTTGTGATTGACTCTATTCAAGCAGTATATTTGTCTGAATTCCAATCTGCACCTGGTAGTATCACTCAGATACGTGAATGTGCTGCGCAGCTTCTGATTTGTGCTAAAAATAAGAATATACCGATATTTCTTGTAGGACATGTAACAAAAGAAGGCACATTAGCAGGACCGCGTGTTTTGGAGCACATAGTTGATACAGTGTTATATTTTGAAGGAGAACGACATCATATATACCGAGTCTTACGGGCAAATAAAAATAGATTCGGATCGACAAATGAACTCGGTATCTTTGAGATGCAGAACAGTGGACTTGTAGATGTCAAAAATCCATCACAACTATTTCTTAGTGAAAGAAAGGAAGAAATATCTGGTTCTGTTGTTGTATCAAGCATGGAAGGAACTCGTCCCTTGTTGTTAGAGGTACAGGCTTTAGTCGTTCAAACGCACTACGGAACGCCGCGCAATACAGCAACTGGAATTGACAGAAACCGTGTCGCTTTGTTGATTGCTGTTTTGAACAAACGACTCGGTTTAGACATAGGCGACTCGGATGTGTTTGTTAACATTACTGGAGGCTTACGGGTTGATGAACCTGGAATAGACCTTGGTGTGTTGATGGCAATTGTTTCCAATCACCGTAACATTCCGATTGACTCGCGAACAGTCGTAATTGGTGAAGTTGGATTAGGAGGAGAAATAAGACCAGTACCACATCTTGAAATACGTATCAGAGAAGCCGCAAAACTTGGGTTTAAACGAGCAATTTTTCCTGATTATCATAAGAAAGGGGTAGATATCAATGAGACAATTGAACTCATTGGCGTGAAGAATATATATGACAGTTTAAGTGTTTTATTATAAATAATGTTTTTGGACGTGCTATACTTCTATAAGGTTATTTTTTGGGAGTGTCAATAATTATCTGCAAAACAGAGTTCATATTAACGATGAAGAGAGTTTCAACGCTACAATCAATGCGGTAAAGAACTATGCAAATTTGGGTAATTCGTACTCTTTTTATTCTTCTAAGTGCTATCGGCTGCTATCTACTAACAAAAGACTTAAATAGTCTTTGGATTGGGTTAGTTGTTGCTGGTATCCTCGTTGGGGGTGAAGTACTGCTCCATAAGTCTAAAGTACGTAGGTATGTCGCAAGTATCTTTGGACTTATATTCGGACTGATAATATCATGGGCGGGATGGAATTTCCTCAATCCATCTGACTTAACATTTACTCAAGATGGCGAATGGTTGTTCAAAATGCTAAATATTGTAGTTGTACTTGGATTCGGTTATATAGGGATGGTCTGTGGATACTATATTTCCGAGAGTCTACCTGTCGTCCGGTTGTTCAATTCGTATCGTTATACCCAAATGGGAATGCCATTCGCAACAAACGATTCTAACGGATTTAAGATATTGGATACAAGTGTGATTATTGATGGTCGTATCCTTGAAATCTGTGAGACGCAATTCATTGATGGGACACTGCTAATACCTCGGTTTGTTCTGAACGAATTGCAACATATTGCGGATTCAACCGAATTATTGCGCAGAAACAAGGGAAGGCGTGGGTTTGATATTTTGCGGTCACTTCAGAATAGTCCATCAATTGCCGTGGAAATCATTGAAGAAGATGTTCCGCACCTTGACGAAGTTGACGCGAAACTCGTACATCTCGCTCGCAAACATTTCGCAAAGATTATTACAAATGATCTAAACCTCAACAAAGTTGCAGAACTGCAGGGAGTCACTGTCCTAAATATCAACGAATTAGCCAATGCTATCCGTCCAATTGTCGTTGCAGGAGAGATTATTCAAGTTCATCTACAGAAAATCGGGAAAGAACCAAATCAAGGCGTTGGTTATCTTGATGATGGTACGATGGTAATCGTTGAAGATGGCAAACAGTATATCGGACATACGCTTGATGTTGTGGTTACACAGATGTTGCGAACGAGTACGGGTCAGATGATTTTTGGAAGAAATGTGGACGAGTCTTCATCTGAGAAAGGTTATTGATGAGATGGCAGCAGATGAATAGCAAAATTTCCGTCCTGATCCCTGCTGCAGGTCATGGTAAGAGGATGAAATCCTCGATTAAAAAACCCTATTTAATGTTAGGTGAAAAACCGATTTTATCACATACAATAGATAGGTTTGAACAAAACACCGTTGTTGATGAAATACATGTTATAGTTGACGAGTCGGATTTTCAGATATGTCACGATGAAGTGATAAAACCCTTTCGTTATAGGAAGATTGGTGGACTGGTTCCTGGTGGCGAGACTCGGCAAGAATCTGTGTTCAAAGGTCTGGGTGCACTTTCAGATGATGTTGATTTTGTTGTTGTTCATGACGGTGTCCGCCCATTTATAGATGACGATATTATATTCAGATGTCTTGAGGCAACTGAAGAATTTGGGGCAGCTATCTCGGCAGTCCCTGTGAAAGAAACAATTAAAGTTTCAGACGCAAATCTATTCATTGATCATACTCCTCAACGAGATAAGTTATGGCGTGTACAAACACCGCAAGTGTTTCGTAAATCTATACTTATTGAAGCACACGAGAATGCGATCCAAAATGATATTAGCGCACCAGATGACGCAGCATTAGTAGAAGAACTGGGTCTACCTGTAAAGTTGGTAATGGGAAGTTATCAGAACTTGAAACTTACAACGCAGGAAGATTTACGGTTCGCTGAAACTTTGCTTTATAAAAAGTTATAAGATATAATTAATAGAACTTACGCACTTTTCACGATTTTTCAATAATAATGACTAAAACGGTGTGTTTTCAGTAGAATTCCGAGTTTCCAGCGCGCTTACAAAGCGCGCCTACAGGTATTGGGAAATTAAAATTACCGAAAGAATAAATTAATCTTCATGTAAGCGCGCTGGACTTCAATAATAAATTACCGAATCTATTTTTTAATCTTCATCAAAGCGCGCCTACCACTTTGCGTAAGTTCTGTAATTAATTTGGATAATAAATGCGAATTGGGATAGGTTACGATGTTCATCAACTAATTGAGAATAGAAAGTTAATCTTGGGTGGTATAGACATACCTTATCACTTGGGTTTATTGGGGCACTCAGATGCGGACGTGTTAACACACGCTATTTGTGATGCGATTTTAGGTGCAGCATCACTGGGTGATATTGGAACACACTTTCCAGATACTGACCCCAAGTACGAAGGAGTAGATAGTCAATTTTTCCTCCGTGCTATCGCAAAAAAGGTTAAGGAGTTAGGTTATACGATTGGAAATGTTGATAGCACAGTGATTGCACAACAACCAAAGTTGGCACCGTATATCTCACAAATGCGTAACGTTCTTGCAAAAACATTGGATGTCTCAGTAACGCAGATTAGTGTCAAAGCCACAACTGCAGAAGGTTTAGGTATTGTTGGTGAGGAAAAGGCTATTGTTGCTCAAGCAATTGCATGTCTAACTAAATCTCATTCCATAGGGTTGTAAGCATAATCAAGCGAAGGGATAGTAAATGGGATTGAAAATATATAATTCCCTAAGTCGGCAACTTGAAGAATTTTCGCCTTTGATGGATGGACACGTCTCGATGTACAGTTGCGGTCCCACCGTCTACGACTATATCCACATCGGGAATGCTCGGACAGCACTCATTACTGATATAATACGCAGGTATCTTGAATACAGAGGATATGCTGTCAAATTAGTTCAAAATTTGACAGATATTGATGACAAAATTATTGCTCGAGCGAAAACACTCGGTATCAGTTCTGGACAACTGGCACAGACCAACGGTAAGGCATATTTTGAAGACACACAACGGTTGGGAATTCAACCCGCTGATGTTCATCCGAAAGCAACAGAACATATCCCTGAGATGATTGAGCTTATTCAGATGCTTATTGACAAAGGAGCCGCCTACGTCATTGATGGCAGTGTATATTACCGTGTGAATTCATTCAATGAATACGGTAAGTTGTCACGCCGAAAACCGGAGGATTTGTTAGCTGGGGCGCGCGTTGAAGTTGATGAACGTAAAGAAGACCCAAGGGATTTTGATATGTGGAAGGCAGCAAAACCTGGCGAACCCTCTTGGGATAGTCCATGGGGACCTGGAAGACCTGGATGGCACATTGAATGCTCATCTATGGCTATGAAACATCTTGGTGAGACAATTGATATCCATGCTGGTGGTGAAGACCTACTGTTTCCGCATCACGAAAACGAAATCGCACAGAGTGAACTGGCAACAGGTAAGCCTTTTGCAAGATATTGGGTTCATGTCGCTTTTCTCAAAATAGATGGTAGACGGATGGGTAAATCTGAAGAAAATTTTATATTCTTAAGAGAAGCATTAGACAGATATCCAGCAGAAGTGATTCGTCATTTCCTCATTTCTGCTCATTACCGACATCCGCTTGATTACAGTTTAGAGAGTTTGCAGAAATCGGAATCAGCATTAAAACGGTTGAATAACTGTTTAGAAACATTGCAAAAATATCATGAAGAGATACCTGTTGTAGCTGAAATTGACAACGCCACACCATCTAATGTATCTGAGACCAACATGAATCTGCTATCTGCGATAGACACCATGCAGTCTCGGTTTACCGACGCGATGGATGCTGATTTCAATTCCGCACAAGCAGTCGGATCAATATTTTCACTTGTGAGTCAAGTCAATAAAGCGATTGGATCTTCAAACGGAGTCTTTCCTGATACCTTCGCAAGTGCATACAGAAAATTAACCGAAATTTGTCAAGTACTCGGGATCTATAAAATAAATGAAGATAACACAGATACCACCGCAGAAAATTATGATGCCCTGATTGAACTTCTATTAGAAATAAGACAAGGTGCGCGAGATCAGAAAGATTGGGATACATCCGACAAGATTCGCGACCGACTTAAACAACTCAACATTGAAATAAAAGATACTCATGATGGATCTACTTGGAAATTTGTTTCTTAAACCGAACAATGTAGAGCGAATTTCTTAGTGTCAGGACCTTTCACTTTATGTCACTATAATGCACTGAAATCTCGTTTGCAATATTCATGAAAATGGAAAAACACTTCGGCATTCTGCCGTTTAATATATAAACGCTACATTAGCGTGTACAAAGGAGTTACAAATGAATCTGAAAGCAATAGGTCTCGTTTCATTACTTTGTCTTTCTGCTGCATTTATTGGGTGTGCTGCACTTTTTTCTAGTCAAGAGTGGAGCGAAAATTACTCACTAATGGATGGCACACAATCAACAACACCACAGGCGATTGATGGTAACTTAAACACTATAGGAGAGGCAGTCTTTCCCGGTAACGTAGTAGGCATGAGTCCTGCATCGGAAGTAGTAATTACGTTGCCAGACAAAAAGAAAATTCGTCGCATTGTTGTGTATTCGGATAATGTAATAGAATTTGATGTATTTGTGGCAAAAGACAGCATCTCAACAGACAGAAACTGGACATTGATTAAAGAAATAAAGAATGCAAGAATCAATCCTACCACTGTTTCAGTATTAGTGCCTTATCCTACTGATCGAGTTCGTCTAAGGGTAATAAAAACCAGTGACGATGCAGCAAAGAGTCGAGAGTTTACCTCACGAAATCCTGGTTTTATAAGGGCATCGAATCGCCGTTCCGTTGGAAGGTTCCAAGAAATAGAATTATACGGATATAAAACCTCTGAACAAGTTGAGGTAGAACAAGAAACTGATAAGCGCGAACAAGAACTTGATGACTTGCTTAACTAAGAATAACATCAAGACATGGTTCATGGTGGATGTTATTATAACACCGCCTTTTCTTTATACTATGGAACGGTTTATATTCCGTTCCTCGTGAGTAGGAGGTAATACATGCGTTTAGGTTTATTGTGTGTGATTTTCTGTGTGATAATTGGGTTGGCTGGATGTATCCTTTCTTCTACCCCATCTCTTAACTGGGGTAAAAACATTGCTATCATGGCATCAGGAAGCGACCCTAAGTTCCATGATGACAATCTATATACCGTTGGAGAAACATCCAGTATTCGTGAAAGTGAAAAGGACAAAGCTTCACAAGATGAAGCAGACAACTTCACAGAAGCAGTGTTAACATGGAATGTCCCGCAGACGATACAACACATCGTCATCAAAGCACAAGAAGGACAGCTTGAATTCTTTGAAATTCAGTATATGAATGAAGACGAAAAGTGGGTTACAGTTAAAAAAGTTAGCGACAACATGCGTCCCATTTATAAATATACATTTAGGGAACCTGTTGTTACATCCAAGTTTCGACTGAAAGTACCACGTAGGTGGGATTCACGACGCGTTGGAGGTCAAAGCCGTTATAAACGTTCTGAAACTGGGGCACCAACTGCTGCAGAATATAGGAAAATTCAGGAAATTGAAATCTATTATGCCATTCCAACATCAGATACAGATGTCTCACCAATGCAATAATAGAATTACTTTTAGTTCAGAGTACTAATACCACATAGGTCATTTGAATTTAGGAGAATATATATATTGTCGGAAATGCTATCTCAGGAATCAATAAACCTTCTCCATCTCAGTTTGATCCAAGGTATAGGACCAAAAACCGTCCAATTCTTGGTTGATATTTTTGGTAGTGCGGGAAAAGTGATTAATGCTACTACTCAAGAACTGGAAAAAATCACTGAACTTTCTAATTCAGCACGCGAATCTCTGATCAATAAAAAACTTGGATGTCCTTTAGAACGCGAATTGGAATTGATCCAAGAATATGAGTGTCAGATAATTACTTATTATGATGCAGCATATCCAACACTGTTGAAGGAAATTGACACCCCTCCTTTACTACTTTATGTTAGAGGAGAGTTGAAACCAGAAGACGGACTCAGCATAGCAATAGTAGGTTCCAGAGATGCAAAAGATTATGGACGACGCGTCAGTTATCAATTGGCACATCAACTCGTTAACTGTGGTCTTACGGTGACAAGTGGGTTTGCTAAAGGTATAGATGCTTGTGCTCATCGAGGTGCTTTGGAGGCTGGTGGTAGAACTGTTGCTGTTATGGGAAATGGACTTAGTTTAATCTATCCTGCATCCAATCGTGATTTGGTGGATAAAGTTATTGAGTCAGGGGCATTAATCTCTGAGTTTCCCATGGGTATGAAACCGAGGTCTGAGAATTTTCCAAGACGAAACAGAATCATCAGTGGATTAACTCTTGGAACCGTTGTGGTTGAGGCATCAAACCGAAGTGGTGCCCTTATTACTGCCCGTCTCGCAACTGAACAGGGAAGAGAGGTATTCGCAGTTCCAGGTGAGATTTTTTCTGAACTATCAACTGGTACGCATAGGTTAATCGATAACGGTGCTAAACTTATTAGTACCGTAGATGATTTGTTAGAAGCTCTACCGCAACATGCATTACGACAAATATCTGCTAATACACCATCTATAGCGACAGATAAGAACAGAGATATTCCTGAAACACCGTTAATTGACAGCAGAACCGCAACAACTGCTGCACAAGATGAAGTTTTACCTGTAAGTCCACCACCAGATTTAACTGATGATGAATCAAAGATATTTAATGCTATTGAAATTCCATCGTCCCATATTGATACCATCGTCAGATCAACGCAGCTACCGATTAACCAAGTTTCGAGTGTTCTATTGATGTTGGAACTCAAAGGTGCAATTCAGCAGTTACCCGGTAAGTTGTTTACCAAAGCTATTTGAGAGGTATAATAAGTGAATTCAACTGAATTAGATTTTGAAAGACCTCTAATTGAATTGGAACGTCATCTTATACAACTTGACGCTTTCACGGAAGAACATCCAGATTTAGATCTTACAGAAGGTCTTGCAGCACTCAAACAGAACGCTGACTCACTCACAAAACAGACCTTCCAAAAACTGAGTCGATGGGATAAAGTGCGGTTAGCCAGACATCCACAACGTCCGCAAGCTCCTTTATACATTGACTCTCTTCTTGATGATCCCGTTGAACTCCGTAGTGATAAGCTATACGGTGATGACCGAGCACTCATCGGGGGTTTAGCATGGTTTGATGAGCAGCCTATTGTCTACCTTGCACAACAGAAAGGTACTAATCTTGTAGAACGGCAGGAGATGAACTTTGGTTATACACATCCAGAAGGTTACAGAAAAGCCAGACGTCTGATGCGGTTAGCAAACAAATTCAACCGTCCCTTGATCTGTTTTGTTGATACACCTGGCGCACATTTTGATCTCCGTTCTGAAGAATACGGACAAGCGTCTGCAATCGCAGATAACCTTGCGGAAATGATGCAAATGCGTGTTCCCATTCTCGTCATTATTATTGGTGAAGGCGGAAGTGGCGGTGCATTGGCAATTGCAGTTGGTAATCGTGTTCTAATGATGGAATATGCAGTCTACTGTGTTGCACCCCCCGAAGCATGTAGTGGCATCGTATGGAAAGATAAAGGTGAACATGCACCTGAAGCAACCGAAGGTTATAAACCCACTGCTCCAGACTTGCTGAAGATAGGCATCATTGACCAAATGATTAAGGAACCACTTGGTGGTGCTCATAGGGATCCAGAAGCTGCTGTCCGCAACGTCAAACGTGCAATAAAGAAGCACCTAAATGAATTAATAGATATGACTGAGGAACAACTAATTCAACAACGTTATGAACGCTATCGAAATCTCGGACTTTATGGAGAAGATGACAATAACTGCCCATGAAGATCCGAACCATTACCACTGGCATCCCATACCCTTTCTCTCCATTCCAACTTCAACGTGCAGCAAGATTTAATAATGCTTGTCAATCCTGTTTTGAAGCGAACGGATTTGAAGTACAAACAACACGAGTAAGTAGTCAAATCTGGGATGAGGCACGAGATATAGATTCAATCCTTACGTTAGAATCCGAAGCAAAAGAATTAGGAATTGAGTTTTTTAACTTGGGTACTATTTTTCCAGAGAAGCATTATACAAAATCACATCTCGCTATTGTTGCAGATGTCATTGTGCAGAGTGAGATTCTCTTTGCGACGACTACACTCACAACACAATCAGGACAAATTTCCAAAGATGCAACAAAAAGTACTGCTGAAATTATTCAACAGATAGCACACCAAACCGATGTTGGTTACGGAAACTTACGTTTTGCAGCATTGATGAACTGCCCACCGAATACACCATTCTTCCCTGCAGCATACTGGCACGACACCAGAACAAACTTCGGTATAGGTTGGCAAGCATCCGATCTTGTCCAAGATACTTTTACTAATTCCCCAGATTTAGATACTGCTCTACAGCAATTAAAAAACATCATGGAAGAAGAGGGACAAAGGATTGTCACGCTTGCTGAAACAATGGCAAAGGAGTGGGGAATAAAGTTTGTTGGTATTGATGTATCACCAGCACCAATGGGTGATGAAAGTATCGCTTATGCAATGGAACAGCAACTTCCGGGATGTTTTGGAGATAGTGGCACTTTGACAGTCGCCGCTGGTATAACACGAATACTCCGGGCACTTTCTCTACCACTGTGTGGATACTCAGGCTTAATGCTACCTGTACTTGAAGATGTTGGATTGGGTAAAAGGAGCGAAGAATGTTATTTCAATTTGGACAGTCTTTTACTCTATTCTACTGTTTGTGGCACTGGTCTGGACACCATTCCTATCCCTGGTGATGCTACTACAACGCAAATCACTGCTATTTTGACAGATGTTGCTACCCTCTCAATCCAACTCAATAAACCTTTATCTGTCCGTCTTTTTCCTGTTCCCGGACTCAAAGCAGGTGACATCACACAGTTTGAATCCCCATATCTCACAAACACTGCCGTGATGCAGATATAATCAAAATACACGAATAGAAAAATAGATACCTTTTTTCTTGCCAATTGCCACATCTTTTGATATTATGATGTCAATTGATTACCACTCGGTGTCTACCTTGTACAGATACATAGGAGGCATTTAAAATGTATATGCGGCATTGGTTACAAAGTCCTTCAAGCCTTACACACGGAAATATCATTAAACGTGAAATCTTTTGTAAGCAGACAGAAGATAATTCTAAAAAAGAAGGCGCGATTCTCAGGTATGTGGACAGTTTTTCGCGCTGTTACCTTGAACCGCGAATTGCTTCAGTCCCGACTTCATTAGATGATAGACAACTTATCATTTATATCGTTGACGGTTCAGGTATATTTGAAGCAGGAGATGTAAAACAACAAGTTTCAGAAGGTGATGCAATCCTAATTCCTCCCGGATTGTCCCATGTTCTAAATAACCCGGAAAACACCCCATTAGAATTCCTGATATTAGAAGAGATTATTCCTGAAGGTGTTGAGGTATCACGTAAAGACGTGCTCATTAGAAACTACCGTGAACGACCTTTAAGTCAAGGACATTGGACCCATCTCGTCCATCCAATTTTCGGTCAAGATGACGGTTTAGTGGTGCTCCATTCTGTGTTGGTTGTACGGATTGAGGCAATGCAAACGCCTGACACACATGGACACGGTCCGGATATGGACGAAGTATGGTATATGCTAAAAGGAAATGGTATTCACATTGTCAGTAGGAATGTGTATCGTCAGATGCCCGGTGATGCTGTCTCAGTTGCACCATCAGAACCAGGGCATAGTTTAATCAATGACACAGAAGAACCTTTAATAACCTTCTATTTCGCTCGGTATAACCGGTAAAGGATAAAGTATGGCTGACAAACCACACGTGCTTCTCATCTCAACTGATCATTGGCCCAACTCACTACTCGGAGTCAATGGACATCCAGATATCCAAACACCGACACTTGACTCTCTCGCTCGCGCTGGCACCAGATTTACGAATGGATACAGCGAATGTCCTGTCTGTGTTCCCGCACGAAAAACCTTGATGACAGGAACAACAACACGCACACATAAAGACAGAGTTTTCAATGACAAGCAAGGTATAGACGGACTTCCGACAATCGCACAGACGTTTCGTGACGCAGGATATCAGGCGTATGCAGTCGGTAAGTTACATGTCTACCCGCAACGTGACCGCATCGGATTTGACGATGTGATTTTAGGTGAAGAGGGAAGACTGCAATACGGTGTTATTGACGATTATGAACTCTTTCTGGGTGATAGAGGATATGCAGGGCAGCAGTTCGCGCACGGTATGTGTAATAACGATTATCTCAACAGACCTTGGCATTTGCCAGAAGATTGTCATGTAACGAACTGGAGCACACAACAGATGGTTCGGATGATTAAACGCCGTGACCCAACCCGACCGGGATTCTGGTTCCTATCCTACTGCCATCCACATCCACCATTAGCACCACTTCAGTGTTATATGGATATGTATAGAGATATTGATATAGGTATGCCATATCACGGTGAATGGTCTAAGGACTCAGAAAAATTGCCATTACCACTAAAATCACGGCAAGCACAGGATGCACGATACAATGAAAATCTAATCCGCTCAGCACGACAAGCATTCTATGCCCTATGTACACAAATTGACCATCAACTACGTCTCGTTATCGGAACACTGCGCGAAGAAGGTTTGTTAAACAATACTATCATACTCTTTACTTCCGATCACGGTGATATGCTTGGTAATCATAGAATGTGGGCAAAACGTGTCTATTATGAAGATTCTGCTAATGTGCCAATGATTCTCGTCGGGACTGCAGGTGACGACAGAGTGGGACATCACAGAGTTGACGAGCGACTTGTAGGCTGGCAGGATGTTATGCCGACGCTGCTACATCTTGCTGGTGTTGGTATACCAGATACAGTGGATGGTATGCCAATGGTAGGTGACAATAAACGTGAATGGCTATACGGAGAAGTCGGTTCCGGTAGCAGTGCTACCCGAATGATTCATGAAGGACGTTTCAAACTCATCTACTATGCTATGGGTAACTATAGACAACTCTTTGATTTGGAAGAGGATCCGAAAGAACTAAATGACCTGTCCGATTCACCTGAACATGCTGAAATTCTTGAACGGTTAACGAACCATCTGATAGGTGAACTTTATGGCGGAGATGAGAAATGGGTGCAAGATGGGAAACTTGTTGGTTTACCTGATAAAGAATATCATCTGTCTGCAAACCGAAGTCTATCTGGACAGCGTGGACTTCACTGGCCTCAATCTCCATCTACTGGACGTTGAATGTCCTGACTAAATGTGGTATTATTTTGTAAAGAGTACCAAAAAATGTCACGCATTTGCTTATGGAGATAAGTGATGAATTTCAGTGATGAAGAAATCAAACGGCACATACGTTTAGGTGAAGACAGCCACTGGGAATTCAAGGAAATTGTGTTTGCAGGTAACAAACCTAAGAGTCCGAACCGAGATGATCTTGCAGACGAACTTGCCGCCTTTGCCAACACAGATGGTGGTGTAATATTGTGTGGTGTAACCGATAGTGGTGAAGTGCAAGGCATGTCTCGTGAACAAATGGATGAATTGGAAAAACTCTTGACCGAGGTTTGCACCGACAAAATAAAACCAGCAATCCGTCCCAACATTCTCCGTAAAGAAATAGAAGAAGGAAAACCTTTCCTACTTGTTGAAGTGTCACAGGGTCATGCATTACATGATAGTTCTGGAGGCAGCTACCATCGAGTTGGCAGCTCAAAACGCAAAATGACAAGTGATGAACGTCTTCGTCTGGCACAACGACGTGGTCAATCGCGTTTCCTCTGGTATGATAAACAATCGGTCCCTAGTACAGGTTATGGGTCCTTAGATAAATCTCTTTGGGAACCACTGTTGAGTGCTGAAGGTGCTGCCGATCCTGAGTTAGCACTTGAGAAAATGGGACTTCTAACTAACGATGAGAATGCTGTGAAACGGGCAACGGTGGCAGGTGTCCTTTTATGCACCCGTTCTCCAGAAGAGTGGTTGCCCAATGCCTGCATTGCTGCAACTTATTATCAAGGAATAGACCGCGCAACTGGACAGATAGATGCACAAACTATTACAGGTCCGTTGAACCGACAAATCGCTGACGCAGTTGCTTTTGTTGTCCGCAACATGCGTGTCGGTGCATACAAGAATCCTGCTCGTACTGATTTACCACAATACAGTGAAAAAGCTCTGTTTGAAGCTATCGTCAACGCCGTTGCACATCGTGACTACTCAATTCAGGGAAGTAAGATAAGACTTTCAATGTTCTCAGATCGGATTGAAATAATATCACCTGGTGGTCTACCAAACAACCTAACAATTGATAGCATGTATATCCGTCAATCAACACGAAACGAAGCACTTACTTCAATGCTTGGAAGAATGTCTGTAGAAAATATACACGGCTCAGGGGATCGACAATTTTTTATGGAGAGACGTGGAGACGGAGTACCAATTATCAGACGCGAAACAGAAGCGTTGAGTGGGAAATTACCCAAGTACGAACTCGTTGATGGTTCAGACCTTGTTCTCACGATTCCGGCAGCAGACACAAATGTAACACCATCAACTGCGGTTATCCTCTGCCACCACAACAGTTCTGTCTTATCAGGAATTGAGTTGTTGGTACTGTTTCCAAATAAAACTTGGAAACGTGCAACAACCGATGAAAATGGGGAAGCACATATAGATATGCATACAACGCACCTTCCGATGAAGGTATTCGCAGCGGCTCCAGGTTATGCTGCACTTCTTGCAAATGACTGGGTGCCAGCGGAAGGAGGGCTTAAACTTGATATGCAGAGACTTCCAAATGGTGGCTCAGTAATTTTCCCCGAAGCAACGGGTAAAATTCCAGGTTTATCCGGACATTTGAATCCTAAACGTGATACTCGTGACCGGACCTATTTATATGCTTCAAATATCGCCATTAATGAAGGAAAACCACAGCCTGTTCATTTTGTATTGGGCGACGATTTACATCTTACTGATGCTTACGGAACAGAATTATTCGTGTGCATTGTTGCTATTTTCGGCAGATCGGTATTGATAGAGTACCGTCCGTACACCACAGAAGAAGTAGATCAAAGGTGAAGAATTAGTGGAACTTCTTGGAAATTTTCTTAATGAACATTAACCATACATCCTTGACAAATCAGCAAAAATTCGTTACACTAACTTTTATCATAACCATCCACATTAAAATGTGGAATAACTGAGAGGGAGAAATATGTTAGCAGAAATACGTCACAGAGAAGGTGTTATTATTATCCGTCCTACTGGTCGCATGATCGGTGCAGCAAATGTTGAAATAAGGCAGCAGATACATGAAGAGCTTGAGGAGCACTTCGATTCACCAAAGGTTATCTTTAATCTTGAGGAAGTTACAAGAATGGATAGTAGTGGCTTAGGTACACTCGTTTCAGTCCATGTAACTATCACACGTAAAGGTGGACGTACTGCACTCGTCAACGCAGGTGCTCATATCAGAAACCTTCTTGTTCTTGGAAGATTAGCAACTGTTTTTGAAAATTACGATAGTGAAGAGGAAGCAATCCTTGAACTCAATGCAGACAAATAGTTGTCATGTATCACGTTATTTATGTTATGTTCAGCTAAGACTGATTATTTCAGCATATTTTTGTACTATCATCACGATTGAACGAAACTGAGGAGATTTATGGCAGAACAAAATTGCCTAACACTAACTGTCAATGCAGGCTTCCACGACCGAGATGGATGTCCCGTTGTCATTGATGTTGACCATCCTGATATTAGTAAATTTTCCAATCAAGATGTTATCCTAACAGATACAGAGAGCAGAGAGGAGATCTCTGCTCAATGCATCACAAATGCGGATACTGATACCATATCTTTAGCATGGATACTCAATGGTCTTCCTGCCGGTGCTTCCCGCACCTATACCCTTACAGAGGGTACTGTTGATGAAACAGGTGTTCAGTTTAATGAAGATTCTGATACTATTGACATCACACTAAACGGACGAGAATTTACTACGTTTCGCTATAGTAAAACGCAGTACCGACCCTATTTCTTCCCTGTATTGGGACCAAATGGACGTGAAGTGACGCGCGGTGAGACAAGCGATATCTCAAAAGACCATGTGCATCACCGGTCACTCTACGTTGCCTATGGTGAAGTCAATGATGTCGACTTATGGGGAGAAGGCAGTAATTGCGGAAGAGTTGTACATCAAAACTTTACGCAAAAACACGGTGGTGCAGTTGTCGGAACAATATATACTGACAACAATTGGGAAACCAAAGATGGTGAAGTCTTGATGACAGATAAGCAGAACTTCCGCATCTATAATTTACCTGAAGATAGAACTATCATTGACCTTGATTTAAGTTTTATTGCATCAGCGGGTGATGTCCATTTTGGTGACACCAAAGAGGGTGGTATCATGTGCGTTCGTGTACATCCGTCAATGAACGCATCAGATGGCGGAAAGATTGAAAACGCTTTCGGTGGTATCAACGAAGGTGAAACTTGGGGAAAACGTGCAAATTGGTGCGACTATTCCGGTATTGTTGAAGGGACACCCGTAGGAATTGTTGTGTATGATCACATTGTAAATCCACGGTATCCAACCTATTGGCATGTCAGAAACTACGGACTAATGGGAAGCAACATCTTTGGAAGCGGGACCTTTGAACGAGACAAATCCAAAGATGGTTCATATATTCTCAAAGAGGGTGAAGAGATGAACTTCCAATTCCGTGTACTTATTCACGCAGGTGATGCTACTCAGGGTAAGGTCGCACAGAAGTATCACGATTTTATCAATCCTCCGACTGTTGAGATGGCAGAATAATAGACAAGCATTTTATATAGCTGCAGCAGTTGAACAGTAATTTCTTTACAAAGGAGATGATATATGGCAATACCAACTATTCACGTTGGGTGCACACATTTTGCTCACGGACGGTTACAAGCACAAGTCAACACAAACGGATTGAATCCTGTTGCGTGTGTAGATATTAACCTTGAGGCAGCAAAAAGAGGTGTTGAATCAATAAACGGTGCCCCAGAAGGCTTATCAGAACGTATCTACACGACAATAACTGAGGCAAAAGAGAAACACGATGCAGTAGCATGTCTTATCTATGCTTCAACGACTGTTCACGCAGAACTCATCGTTGAAAGTCTAAATCTCGGTATGCATACAATCTGTGTTAAACCGATTGCCACAACCCAGGCAGAATTTCGCGATATCATTCAAGCACACAAAGCGAACCCTGGTACTTTGTTGGTACAAGGACAAAACAAACGATGGAATCCTGCTGCTGCGAAAATGCGTGAATGGCTACGCGAAGATGGTGGTATCGGTGAAATGTTAGGTGGAGAATGTCGATTCTGGATACGTCAAAATCTATTCACCGGACCCGATTCAAGACAGCCCGATGCTTATGTTGACGGACTTTACTTCCATGCTGGATGCAGCCACCAACTCGACCAACTTGTTGCTGCAAAAGGACTACCAAAATATGTTACTGCACAAGTTCACAACCGTCGTGATCCGGCATTAGGACAGATAGACGCATGGGGTACTGCAGGTGGAAACGCACTGATGGAATACGCTAACGGTGCACCTTTCACCTATGCTGGCACACGTGCAGGACACATGGGGGCTTACGGATGGAGCGGTAGTTGGACATTCCACGGTGAAGAAGGGGACTTACGCAGAGACGGAGGACACCTCCAACTTTTCCGAACAGGACAAGAGATTGAAAATCTCACACTCCAAGACCTTCACGGTGGTTTGATTGAAGACGACAGACTTCAGTTTGATGCTTTTGCTGATGCTATCACTACTGGCAAAGACCGTGAGTGGATTCAAGATACCACACTCGGCACATGGATACTGATGGAAGCATGCAACGAATCTGCACGCACAAACGAACGCGTTGATGTGGAAGCATTTGCCGCGAAGATGTTAGCTTAGTACGGAGGTTTTACATGCAATCTCCACACGGTACAGCATTTCGTCCATCTGTAATGGGTAGTAACGGCATGGTGACATCAGGGCACGTACTCGCCTCACAAGCTGGTATACAAACGATGATGGCAGGAGGTAATGCTGTTGACGCTGCCATTGCAACTGCTGCTGCGCTCGGTGTCGTGGAACCTGCCGGTTCTGGTCTTGGTGGAGATGGATTTATCCTTATCTATTGGGCAGAAACAGGAGAGGTCACCGCAGTAAATGGTACAGGACCCGCACCACGTGCCGCAACACGAGAAACCTATCTCAAAAACGGCGGCATTCCAATGAAAGGCATGCGGAGCGTTTCTGTACCAGGACTTGTTGACGCTTGGCTGCTTGCACATGATCGATACGGTGTGCTCGGGTTAGAAGAAGTTTTCGCACCTACAATCTCTCTCTGTGAGGAAGGATTTCCTGTGAGTCATAGACTCGCAGGTGGTCTGAGAGGTGAAAACACACGTTTCGCTGCCGAACTAGACAGCCGTGCTATCTTCACAAACGATGGCGAACCGATCCCAGCAGGGGAACTCCTCACAAATCCCAATCTCGGTAAGACCTTACAAAAAATCGCAAAGGACGGTAGAGATGCATTCTATAAGGGAGAAATCGCTAAAACTATTGCCGAATTTAGCCGTGCTTATGATGGACTATTAACATCGGAAGACCTTGCAAATTTCCATGCCCATTGGGATGATCCGATACACGTAAACTACCACGGATACGAAGTCTATGAAATGCCTCCTAACTCAAGCGGTCACATCTTATTACAGGAATTAAACGTTGTTGAGTTGTTTGATTTAAATACGTTGGGATGTAATACTGCAGAAAGCGTGCATTTGATGGTAGAAGCGAAAAAACTCGCTTTTGCAGATAGAGAGAAATACATGGCAGATCCAAATTGGGTGGATGTTCCAATAGAAGGTATGTTGTCCAAATCCTACGCAGCTGAACAAGCAAAGCGGATTGATCTGGAGAAAGCTGCCGTAGATGTGCCGGCGGGTGGACCAGAAGCACATGAAGATACTACATGCTTCTGCACTGCAGACCGCGCAGGAAACCTTGTTTGTGTTTTACAGAGCATTCAATCAGGTTTCGGTTCCAGTTTAGTAGCAGGAGATACTGGCATACTATTAAACAACCGAATGACCTATTGGCATCTGGAAGAGGACCATCCAAACTGTCTGATACCGGGGAAACGTGTTCGTCACACAATGAATCCTGTCATCGTCACAAAAGATGGGAAACCTGTGTTAGCGTGCGGAACACCAGGTGCAGATACACAAGTACAGACGAATCTGCAGTTAGTTACCCATGTGCTTGATTTCGGTATGACACCACAAGAGGCAGTTTCCGCTCCGCGTTGGCGTAGCCTTCAGAACCCGATGGAATCCACAATTCCACATACCTGTTCTAATCACCTACAGTTAGAGTCACGATTTTCTTCAGATACCCAAGAAGGTTTAGCAGAGAAAGGTCATGAACTCCAAATTGTTGGAGATTGGGGCGGACCAGGTAGTGCCCAGATGATCAAGGTTCATCCTGAATCAGGTGCACTCATCGGAGGGTCTGATCCAAGAACTGATGGGTATGCTGTTACATTTTAAGGACATGACATCAAGAAATAGAGATGTCCACATATTAATGAATTTCACTATTAACCATGGAGGTGGATTATGAAAAAAACCTTAATAACACTACTTACAAACACATTTATTGTGATTACTTTATGTCTTACAGTAGCAACGGTTTGGGGTATTGATACTGTCCTTTTTGAAGAAGATTTTGAGGGGGTAAAACTTGAAGATAGCATAGAAGAAGCGGTTAAAGGTGTTAAAGTGTGGTCAAATATACCACCTGATGGTTGGGAAATTACAAACGAAAACCCCAACGACCTTGGTATGCCCGAATGGCGAACGTGGGCAATTGTTAACCTTGAGTGGTGGAGACAGACCGCTGGTGACCAAGAACGCAGTCAGTTCACTATGAAACAGAAGGACGGTAAAGGTATAGGGAATGGCGCAGTTTCAGACCCTGATGAGTGGGACGATTGGGAAGTAAACGGGGACCCCGATGGTAAAAGTGCCTGGAACGGTCACTTAATTACACCCCCTATTAAAATCAAAGGGGCAGCTGCGGAATCGCTTGTTTTAATATTTGATTCCAGTTGGAGACCTGATGACCCACAAAAAGGTGAGATAACAGTAAGTTTTGACGGTGGTAAGGAAGAAAGTATTTTATTATTTGAGAGTTCTGGTGCCCAGACCCTTGTTACTATTCCTACTCTAAAGAAAAATGAGGAAAAAGTAAACGATTTAGAACAGGTAAACGAAACATTAGAAATTCCGATTGACAATCCTGCGGATGCCACTGAAATGGTTATTAGCTTCGGTCTCCTTAATGCTCGGAATGATTGGTGGTGGGCGATAGATAACATCAAACTCATAAGCACTGCATTTGATATAGAACCCAGAGAAAAATTAACAATAACATGGGCTGGAATAAAAGCCTTACAATAGATTTGATATACTAACGTGAGTTTGATTAATGAATAGTATTGTGTGTCAGAAGGAGATGTCTTTGATATGCTGACATTTACATTACTGACGTTCTAAAGATTCAGAGTTTTCAGAGTCAGAAGGAAATTTTCACAATTTTATCATGTGCCAATAACCCATATTCAGTATGGTTTTACAGGGTTATTATGACCTATTTTGTCAAGAATGACTCTGAAAATTCGGATTCTTTTACCGAGAGCAATACTAACGGAATTTAGGATGTAGATTCAGTCGATTTCAAAAGTTACTTATTCCGAATTTACGTTATACTACATTACCACTAAATGATAAACGCGTATGCCCTCGCAAGATAATCGTTACAGACTTAATGCCGTTTTATAATTAGTAATATAGATTGGCTTTTAGGAGAACAAATGAAGATATTAGTTACTGGTGGCACAGGACGCATTGGGTCAAATCTAACCAAAAAACTATTAGAAAAAGGACACGAAATCCGATGTTTTACCTATCCCGGTGATGCCAATCGTGTAGACAGATGGAAAGGTAATGACAAGGTTGAGACGTTCCTCGGTGACCTGCGCGAATATGAAGATGTGAAAAAAGCGGTTGAAGGTGTAGACGCTATTTATCATATTGCAGCAGCATTCGGTGGACCATTTAACAACCGAGAATATCTTGCTATCAATGGAATGGGTACACTAAATATTTTAGAATGTGTCCGCGAGTTCAATAAAGACATTCGTAGATTTGTCTATGCCTGCACTGAGGCTATATATTGGAAGTTAGATGAAAAAGGCAGATTATTCAATGAACTCATCACAGAGGATATGGTTGCTAAATATCATCACATGCCCTACTTTCTCACAAAATGGATAGGTGAAGAACTCTGCATGACGTATTACCATCAATACAACGTACCTTCCACAGTGTTTCGCTTTGCCACTGTTATAGAACCGAGTGAATTTCTCAATGACGATGGATTACCAAAACTATTCGTCTTTAGCACCATCTATAACCGATACAAAAATTATAAAGGCAACGATCCTGCTGAATTAGAGACTGCAGAAGCTGTGATGAAAGCGTGGAACGGAAAGGAAAAGTTTATACTCAAACGTAACCCCGATGGTCGTCCTTACAAAGAGCATTTTGCCGATATTCGTGATATAGTTCAGGGATTAGTTTTAGGATTAGAAAAGGATGCTGCAGTTGGTGAAGAATTCACGCTTGGAGGGAAAGGTATCTTTAATTTTGAAGAAGTTATTCCTTATTTGTGTGAACGTTATAAGATGGATTACGCTGATATAAAACTACCGAACTCAAACTATTTTGAGTTTGATTTAAGTAAAATCAAGTCTTTACTTGGTTATGAACCGGAACATGACATCGCAAGTATTCTTGATGCTGCGGAAGCAATGAAACGGGGGGAAGATGTCGGCATCATTCCAACAGGTGTTCGTTGGGATTAATGTTTATTTTCTTGAAAATCAGAAAAAGATAGTGTAAACTTAAAATTATAGAATAAATATAAGGCTTTTGTATTTCAGTATATGAGGAGAAACGCTGATGAAACCAACATCTTGGATGAGAGGTAAAGGTTGGATTACGCTGCTTGCCTTTGCATTATTGGCAGCAAGTTGCGCCACCGTTACTACTGTGACTGTTACCGATTTAAATGTCCCATCTAGTACCAAACACTTGGATAGACACATCGATTCTGTCTTGAACCGGGAAGGGCTTGAACCATCAAAACAGACATCCGATACGGAATTTTTACGGCGCATCCATTTAGATATGACTGGTAAAATTCCAACACCAGAAGAAGTACTTGACTTTATCAACGATGGTTCAAAAAATAAACGATCCAAAAAAATTGATGAGTTGATCGGCAGCAATGAATCAATTGAGTATTGGACTCTATTGTGGGTAAATTGGTTAATAGGGAGACGCGACGATGGAGATGACCGCCGTATCGGACTAACAGGTTGGGTGCGCGAAGCACTTGACACGAACAGACCTTACGACCAATTTGTTAGTGAACTGGTCGCTGCGGATGGGGAAATAAAGAACAATGCTGCAGGTAACTATGTGCTACGGTATGAAAGATCTCCTGTCTATTTGACTTCACATACCTCACGTCTATTCCTTGGTTTACCGATGCAGTGTGCTGAATGTCACGATCATAAAACAGAAGACTGGTTACAAGAGGATTTTTACGGTGTTGCTGCTTTCTTTACCGGAATTGAGAGCGAGGAGAAGGGCGAGTTCAATACTATGGATATGTACGGTAATGAGACAATGATAGAAAATTATCTCATTAAAAATACGCCAAAACAGAATCGTGCAATTTATGTTGATAGTATGAAGGAATCTGTACCACCACGTTTTCTTGATAAAACTGAATATACAGGCGAACTCACCAAGAAACGTGAAGCTCTCGCAGAATGGATGACCGCACCAACGAACCCATACTTTAGCAAAGCAATCGTAAATCGGATATGGAAACATTTTATGGGACGCGGTTTTGTTGAACCTCTTGACGGATTTGGTGCTGAGAATAGTCCAACTAACCCTGCACTATTGGAATGGTTAGCAGAAGATTTCATTATGCATGGGTTTGACTTACAACATCTAATGCGGACAATCCTCAATTCTAAAGCATATCAGAGAAGTTCTGAGACGAATGATAGCAACAAGGACGATGAAATCTATTATTCACACGCATATATGAAACCTTTGAGTGCAGAACAGTTCTTCTATTCTATGCTGCAAGCAACAGCCTTTGAAAGACTATGGAAGATTAATATGGATAGTATGGCAAGAAGTGGAGGCGAAGATAGAGAGCACATGCTCGGAGAACTTGAAAATAAAAAACGCGAACATCTCAAAAAATTCCTCTTCCTACTTGACAACGGTGAGATGGAAGAAATTGAGGCATTCAACGGCACTGTCCCGCAAGCTCTCATGATGATAAATGGAAATATGGTGAATGATAGTGCTGATTACAAAAAGCGCGGAACTTTCATGAATTATGTCCTTGATAATTGGCGTGATACCAGTGAACGTGTAGAATATATGTATCTCACTGTCCTTTCACGAAAACCGACAAGTAGAGAACAAACCTTTTTCCAACGATACATAGATCGTAGTAATTACACGCAAAAGTCTTTGGCTTATGAAGACCTATATTGGGTCCTACTGAATTCAGCAGAATTCTCGTTTAACCATTAGACGAAAGTAGCGGTCGTCAACAGGCGCACCGAATTATAAAAGGAGCATTGTTATATGAAAAGATACGGTATATTTCTCCTCTTATGTTGTTTGATTCTTAGCATCACAAATGTTGCTATGTCCCAACTATACTTTGAGGATAATTTTGATAATCCAAACAAATCAGAAGATAAATGGGTTCCCTTATGGGGTACCTGGGAATTTAATGATAATGAATACCAGCAACTCCTAAACGATGCCAACTGCATCACTATTGTTGCAGATGACTATTGGGATGACGATTGGAATGAATACACCTATGAAGTGCGCGCAAACAAGATTGATGGTGCAGAAGCCTTCCTAATCATGTTCCGCTGCCAAGGTGAAATAAATTCCCGAGATAAGGATCTTGCAGAACTTCCTGACAGAATGAAAGGCAAACCACTGTTTGAGTATTGGTGGAATCTTGGTGGTTGGGGTAATTCTCTTTCGAGAATTGAAGCTTGGAACGGTAACGCATATAAACAGGCTGCCGATAGTAATCATACCTTTGAGTCCAATAAATGGTATAGTATCAAGATCGTAAATACACCAACCAGTTACACACTTATCCTTGACGATGAAGAGGTCCACGAAATTGCCGATGCTGACATGGATGGTGTGGGACGAATCGGTCTCGGTACGTGGCATACCACCGCAAAATATGAGGATGTTCTCGTCTATGGTCCTGGCGGTCCCTTACCCGTTGACCCAAAAGGCAAAATCGCAACGGCATGGGGTTTCATCAAAGCTGGCAGATAAGACTGAGTATCTCAAACAAAAGAGGCAGCACTATTGCAAGATGGTGCTGCCTCTTTTAGTTCGTTTTACTTAAGCTAAAAATCGTGTCTGTAGATCGAAATTTAAGAGAATCTTTCGCCTCAATCTCAACGACAACCTTCCTTACCTCAGACATCGGTAAAATTTCTAACTCTCAGTTGGATTTATCAATTTAGGTAGATATATTCAAAATCTTTTCTGACTGAATTACTACTACCGATCCCCATCATGATCATGCACATGTTCACGTAAAGGCGGAGTCACCGGTGTTTCGGGTACAGGACGTTGATCCAACCACCACGCAAACACTACTATCAGACACGCTAACACAATCGCAATAACTGCCATCGGACTACCTACCGTTTTCTCACCATCTGCAATACGTTCCGCTTGCATACGAATTCTGAAAAGTGCAATAACACCAGATAATACCGCCACCATAGCCAACACAAGATTTACCTGCCAAGGAACGCTAAATAGGACTGTAATCAGCGAGATGACTGCTGTTGTCATACTCAGTAATGCACAAGAATTATAGGGTGTTGTATCTGTTTCTTCGACTTCAGGATCCTCAATGTATTGAGGTTTTGGAACAGGAACAGGTGAACCATCTTGATAGGTCATTTCTATGAGTCTGATGAATTCTGCTAACAGTTTTTCCTGCTGGATCCATTCAAATAGCGTTGGGTATTCGTGCCGAAGGAGGATAATAAACTCTTGTCGCTGCGCGCTGTAATCCGTGAATTCTTCCCAATCCTTTTCGGCTATCGTTGTGTAAGGTTCCGGTCCAACACGGATTTCAAAACCTTGTCCATCAACATAGACCACACTGCCGATATCTTCTCGTTGTGCAAGTAACGTTTCCCCAGAATCAGTCGTCAGCAATTGTTGGTCCTCCTGTGTGGCAACTGTCATATCGCGCTGTTTGAGTGCTGCTGCTTTTTCTTCAGATTGTGTTTCTAACTCAGTGTTCGCAATGGCAACGCCAATGCGGCTTACCAATTCAAGTGCTGTAACTTCATGCTCTGGTGCAACAAATAACGCCGTTTGACGTTCCTTTTTGATTTGCACTGGACGGCAGCGAATCTGTTGTGCACCTAAAGTCGCTTGAATAAGCTTGATTTCCCATTCATCGTTGGTCCGGTAAATCCCAACCCAGTTAGCTGTATCACTTGTTTCCTCACCTATGAACTCAGAAACCTGATTGAGTCTGCCTTGACCTACCTCTGCATCCTGTGCTGGATTACCCAGTTTTCCTCTTTGGTTATCCATTATGATTCCTTCACACAATAATTGACCTGTAAACTGATTTTCAATAAGCTGTCAATAGTTCTCTATAAACAGCCTCAGTCAGGGACGTATTCTTTTCACAACTAAATAACTGTTCAGCACGTTGTCGTGCTGCCTTACCCATTTCACATAACTTTTCTTGGTTAGAAGCAAGTTCAGTGATCGCCGATGCAATCTCCTCAGCATTTTCAGGTTGCACCAAGATGCCAGTTTCAGGTGTAACCAACTCTTTATTCCCACCAAGCGGGGTGGCAATTACAGGCTTACCTACTGCCATCGCCTCTATGATTGTCCGTGGACATGCCTCTGGAATTATAGATGGCACCAACACGATGTCAAGTAGTGTTGTAACCACGCGCGTATCGGATAGAAATCCAGTGAAAATAACCGAATCCGCAACATCTAAATCGGCTACTTCTTGTTTTAGAGAAGCCATATATTCTTGGTCTTTCTGGAAATAGGGACCACCGACAATCAGCAATGTGACATCAACTGAGTTTTTGAGAACAGTATCTTTTAACTCAGCCATTGCTCTAATAAGGAAGTGGATGCCTTTTTCTGGGGTTATCCGAGTTACAACACCTACAACTATAGGAGACTTTGAATCCTCTCCTCCATACTCAGTCTTATCATTTTTTGGAAAGAGTTCGGTTCGGAGGTTATCCACTTCTGCTTGGGTTGCTTGAAAAGCATCTAAATCCACACCGTTATAGATTAGGGTTTGTTTCTTCTCTGGTGCAAAATCCCATCGTGTTGCCTCTGATACCAAAATTACCCGTTGGAGAAGTTTCTCACATATCTTATCAAGAATACCGTAAGAAGTTGCATAGCGTTTGTGCATTAAAATAGGAATTCGGTTCCATTTTGCTACAACACCTCCAAGTAGTGCTACCGATAGAGAATTGGCGTGAATTAGTGATATATCATGTTGTTTGACGACTTTATGGAGTTGTCCGATAACACGGAGTTGACGGAAGTCATTCAATAGATCTTGGATTGAAAATCGTTTCACTTTATCGGTCTTGTTATGTGCTTCTGGGAGTGACAACGGTACAACATGTGTATCCGTTTTTTTCACTTCCATGGCAAATGGACTTTCACCAAGACATCCAACATAAGGTGTCCAACGTTCTTTGTCCAACATCTTCAGTAGGAGCAGGAGACTGCGTTGCCCACCTCCGATACCGGAACCGCTATCAAGATAAAGTATGTTGTATTTTGATTGATCGGGTTTTTTCATCTTCCCAAGAAATATTAATGGTTATACAGTTTTCGGGCAATCCATCTTCCATTCGTTCTGCCCACTCAATTATGCAGATACCGTCACTTTCAATATACTCACCTAAACCGAGTTCGGAAATTTCAGCAGCGGTTTCAAGTCGGTATAGATCAATGTGGTAGATAGGGATTTTTCCGTTATATTCGTTGATGAGGATATAAGAGGGACTACTGACCACCTCATTCGGTGCGATACCTATTCCCCGCGCAATACCTTGGGTTAAGCATGTCTTTCCTGTTCCCAAATCGCCAATCAAGGCAATAACGTCGCCCGGTTTCAATCTATTACCAAGTTTCTCACCGAGAACTTGTGTTTCATCTGGACTCTCTGTCCGAAATGTCTTTTCCATTATGTTCCTGCTGCACACCGCAAAATATCCTCTTGCGTAAGGTTTTTGTTTACAAATTCACCTGTTATTTTGCCTTCATGTAAAACTAATACCCGATTACTCATTCCCAATATTTCTGGTATTTCTGAGGATACTAAGACAATAGCAACCCCTTCGTCCGCAAGTTCAGCAGTCAAAGCATGGATTTCTGCCTTCGCACCAACATCAATCCCACGTGTTGGTTCATCAAGAAACAGTACACTCGGACGAGTCATCAACCATTTTCCTAACACAACTTTTTGCTGGTTTCCACCACTAAGTTGACGAACAGGAACATCTAACGAAGTTGTTTTAATACGAAGTGTATCCACAGCATGCGTGCTTTTTTGGTATTCCACACTTCTGTTGAGCACACCATACGAGGTAATCTCTTTGGATATGCTGAGACTTGCAAGCGTCATGTTCCGAACAACATCGTTTTCCAAGATGAGTCCGTACTGTTTCCGATCTTCACTTACCAAAGCCATTCCTTGTCGTATTGCATCACGTGGTGATTGAATCTTCACATGTCTTCCATCTCTATAGATTTTCCCACTCCAATTCCCCGAATATGCACCAAATATAGTATTTATCAACTCTGTTCTACCTGCTCCCATCAGTCCAGCAATTCCAAGTACTTCTCCACATCGCACTTCAAAACTAATGTTCTCAAGTTGAGGTGGTTCTGATGGGTAGGTGCTTAGTTCTTCCACTTGTAATGCCACAGCTGCTTCTGTTGTAGATGCATTTTCACGATCTGGAAAATAAGCTGTCAATTCGCGTCCAACCATCTGCGAAATCAATTTATCTTCAGTGCAATTATCAATTGATTGTGTTGCGACTGTTTTCCCATCCCGTAGCACAGTTACCCTATCTGCAATTTGAAATAATTCCTTTAGTTTATGTGTAATATAGATACAGGCAACATCTTTTTCTTTGAGTTGCTTCAAAATCTTGTGGAGGATATCCACCTCACTTTTTGTCAATGCTGCTGTTGGTTCATCAAGCACAAGCATGCGCGCATCACGCGATAGAGCCTTTGCTATCTCAACAAGTTGTTGCTGCCCAATACCAAGTTTATATACCTGTCCGTGTAGCGGAATATCCAATCCAAACTGCGTTAACAGATGTCCAGCATCTTGGGACATTCGTGTTTTGTCAATTATACCAAATTTACAAGGTTCTCTGCCAAGATAGATATTCTCCGCAACCGTCATCTCTGGTATCAGTGCTAACTCTTGATGAATAACTGCAATACCAGTCTGTTCTGCATCACGTACGTTGCGGAAACGTTGTTCAACACCGTTAATGTGTAGTTGTCCTTCGTAACTCCCATAAGGATGTACAGCACCGAGAATCTTTATCAACGTTGACTTACCTGCCCCATTCTCACCACAGAGTGCATGAATTTCACCAAGATGCACTTCAAAATTCACGTCATTTAACGCACGCACGCCGGGGAAATCTTTAGTTATAGCTTGCATGCTGAGAAGTGGGGTTGTCATTTTTCGCTGATACTCCAATACCGTATTCTTGTTA
The DNA here is from genome assembly GCA_022825665.1 of Candidatus Poribacteria bacterium. GTDB lineage: Bacteria > Poribacteria > WGA-4E > WGA-4E > WGA-3G > MSPOR6. The sequence goes on along the minus strand of JAJDWI010000041.1, from coordinate 12,667 downwards.
TTATATCAAGATTATGTATACTGTTCAAGGGTCTGCATATCTATATAAAGAAAATACAGATAAGACAGACGAGGTAACCTCGTTCCTACATGGGACTTCTTCTATGAATACTTGCGCGACTTGTATACATGTCATGAATTTTGCGTAAGATCTGATGGATAATTTTTTGTGCTTTTCTTGTAAATACATCGATTTTTGCTCCTTCTAAAAACGCACAAAAAACGGGTGTTTTTTGCACATTCGTGCGTTTTGATATTTGGGGTTATACCAGTTTGAGACTGGGTTTATAGGGTATTTCGAAAATTTTGATATTTTCATTTTTGTGCGTTTTTTATTTCCTTGGTTATGGTCAGTTCTTGGATAGATATTTTTTGGGATAACGGGTGAGATTTTTGTTGATGTTGTGGGTTTTGTGAGATTTTGTTTTTCATAGTGATAGTATTATAACCGGTGTTAAGAGTGGGTGGAAGGGATTGTGGTGATTGGAACAATATGTTTCATGTATGTTTAGGGTAGTTTTCAGTTTCAGTTGTCAGAATCGCGGTGAGTGTGGGATTGTCTGAATCGCGGAAGATACGGAAGGAAGAAGTTTTCCTCGTAGAGGCGGGGTTTCCCCGCCCGATGTGCGAATACCGTGAAGACGGGCGAGGAAACCTCGCCCCTACGATGTTACTTGAACCAGGATTTTCAGGATAAGAGGTCACGATTCGGAGATCGCTCCAATAAAAGAAGGCTTAATATTGAAAATAATAGGATTTGGAAAACTGAATGGTTCTGACCTTTACTTGACAAACATACTTTTGAACAGTTAATATAGAATATACATTACTATTTAATATTATACATTATTTCATAATATATTAACGGATGTAAAATATACTTGACACATATTGAAAAATATGTTATGATAGTATTATTACCAAAATTAATTTTCGAGGGATACCATGTCTGAAGAAAAAAAGAATGAAATTGTACCTGTAGATGCTGACTATGAAGTCGTTGACCAAGTTGATGATCAAGCAATTGTTGAACTGATGACCGGGCAAGCGATACAGGATTATGTCTACTCGTTTAACCGTGGTGGACGCGTTGTTGAAGGATTGACTCTGGCTGGAATTAACGAAGCTGCCAACCGTAGAGGTGGAATACAAGTAGAAGAAATGGAATATGAAGAACTTGAGAACTCGTGGATTGCTACTGTAAAGGCAGTGGATACAGTCACTGGGTCATCTCGATGGGGGGCGTATGAACAACCAAAGATGACCGGTGGTCGTCCCGACCCATTCGCATTTACAAAAGCAGTCCATAAAGCACAACGGAATGCGGTCAAACAATTACTTCCTGTCCCCGTAATTCGTGAAGTACTGAATTTTTATTTGCAGCGTAAAGTGCAAGGAGGGAATACGCAACAACAGCCAAAATCACAACCTTCGGCTGATAACATTACTAATGCACAAAAAGCTGCGTTTGCTATTGCAGAAAAATTATCAGATCAACTTGATAAAAACGACATCACTAAGGAAAACTTTTGGAACTATGTCAAACGTAGATATAGCGTAGAGTCTCGGAATGACATGTCTGAACAGCAGTGGACACTGCTCTCAGCTGAACTCAAAGCAGCAGAAACTGCACCGAACTTGTTTGAAGAGTTGTGTAAACGGATTAAGCAATTAGCAACTGCTAACGATCAAAGTGAAGTGCCAACCGTCAATGAATCGGATGAAACAGAAACTTACAATGAACCAGAAACTGAGCAAACAGAAACCGATTCCACTAAATTTTAGCATACGAGAAAAATAATGTCTCTCAGAGCAGGATCCGCAACATCAAATATCACACCTCCTCTCGGAACAGCAATTCCGGGTGGGTTTCGTCCGAGATACGCGCAAAACGTTGATGACGAACTGTTCGCAAAAGCACTCGTGATTGAAAACGATGCAACACGAATAGCACTCGTTACCTGCGACTTGATTGCTGTCACACAGAAAATGGTTGACCTTGCAAAGCAACGTATCGCTGATAGGTGTGACATATCCCCAGAACATGTGATGGTCAACGCCACGCATACGCATACTGCAGTTGCAGTTGCTGAACTACTTGGCGTTGATGAGGATAATGCGTATACCGATTGGGTGCCGCTGAAAATTGCCGATGCTGTTGAACTCGCTCTGTTGAGGATGGTTCCTGCACGAGTTGGGTTTGCAAGTGTTTCTGAAGATCGCATTACATTCAATCGACGTTGGCACATGAAAGACGGCACTGTCCGTATGAATCCAGGGATTGAACATCCTGATCTTGTAAAACCGACCGGTCCAATTGATCCTGAACTCGCGATGCTGTATGTTGAAACAGAAGGTGGTACACCAATCTCGGCAGTTGCTAACTTTTCGCTTCACTACATTGGCACAGACAATGGCAGTGCACTCTCTGCCGATTATTTTGGACACTTCGACCGCCTCATGCAACACTATTTAGGCGAGACATGTATTTCACTGCTTTGGAATGCAGCTTCAGGACAAATAAACAATATAGATTTCAGCGGAAAGACAAAGTGGACGGCAGGAGGACACACACAGGCAGTGAAAATGGCAAATGTCCTCGCCGGACATTTCATCACCGAGATGCAGTTCATGGAGATGCATGATACCCTACAACTTAGCGGAAAACTTGATACGTTGCATTTTACGCGAAAACGGATTACCGATAAGGATCTTGAGGTCGCAGAAAAAGTGTTATCAGTGGAAACTGGTACTTATGATGGCTATGAAACTGGTCCTTTTAGTTGGGTTGTAGGACAACCGATTCCGAAAAGTCTTGTTGATATCTATGCACTTGAATGTCAACGGTTAGCCAAGTTACCAGAACAGATGACTGCCCCGGTTCAAGTGCTGCGCCTTGGGGAGGCAGCAATTGTCGCGTTACCGGGGGAAGTGTTTGTTGAAACAGGATTGAATATCAAATCAAAATCCGTTGCGAAACCTCTTTTTCTTGTCAGTTTGGCAAACGGATATATCGGTTATATCTGCACGGACGAAGCACTAACGCAGCAAGGAGGATACGAGACATGGGCTGCAATGTCATCCCTTCCTGATGTAGGCACAGCACCTGCTATGGAAACGCTTGTTGCTTCGTTGTTGAGTTAGACCAATTTTTTGTCAACATCATATCTAACGTGAGTTCGATAAATCAACACGAATAGGTTTCATCCCTCAACCCAATCTACAGTGGTAAAAAGGAGTTTGTCATGAAAAAAATATTAGTCATTATCGCTGTTATTGGAATTCTTGTAATATTACGAGTTGTGCTAAAGAGCCTTATGTGAAGCATTGTTTCACAAAAATAGAACAATTGCTAAGTGTTCCCATTGGTTGATACACTTTTTAGTCCCTAATGAAGATTATAGTGAAATTCAAAAATATGTTCACACTCCCGGTAGGTTCGGTTAGGAAACCGAACCTACCGTAGTGAGTAAATAAATCTGGATTTTATTATAATACTAAACCTAATGTCCGAGGCGCAATGAATTGCGCGACTACGAACGCGTTTTTTGTAATGAAAAGTTATTATTTACAATTGGTATAACCTTTCAAAAGGAGTTTGTCATGAAAAATGTGTTTATAATTATCGCTGTGATTGTTATACTCATAAGTATTGCTACACAAAGTAATGCTAACCCAACGAATGGATTAGTACTACATCTGAGTTTTGATGATAACACAATTCAAGGTGATACTGTAAAGGATCAATCTGAGGAAGGCAATGATGGAATTATTAATGGAGATGCTAAGACCGTAGATGGAAAGTTCGGTGAAGCATTAGAGTTTGACGGCACGAATGACTTTGTTGAAGTGCCGTTGGTTGATTCAATTACCTTTTCCACAGGAGATTCATTAACTGTACAGGTGTGGGTGAAAACAGATGATCAACCCCCACAAAACGATGGAATAGTCGGTAACTATCGACCGGGTACAGATGCGTTATGGATAATCTCTGTCAGTGGCGACGATGCGGCAGCACGAGGAAAGATGGGGTTTTCTCTCCGGGATAAAGGTCGTGCAAATAGTGCAGGTGTCCGATCTACAGACTTCCTAAATGATAACGAATGGCATGTACTTGCTGGTGTTCGAGACCAGACTACAAAAAAGCTTCGATTCTACGTGGATGGTGAGTTGATTAATGAGGTAGATGACAAAACTCTGGATATCAACAGTGGACAGTCAATTTGGGTTGGTGAACACCTAAATCGATTCTATAAGGGATTAATTGATGAAGTGAAGGTGTGGAATCGTCCGTTGACAGAGAAAGAACTTGAGCAATCGAGACGACAACCCGCACCTGTTGATGCTATTGGTAAATTGACGACCACTTGGGGTACTATCAAGGCAATTCGCCAATAATACCAAATTTACTTGGTTCCCTCGGTAGGCGCGCTTTGGAAGCGCGCCAGTCGAAGGAATGTTGTTATCATAATGCGAGCAGATATTTTCGGCTATTTAAGGCATCAATTAACGAATGTGTTGTTGGTGCATTTTCAAGCAACAAATCTCCGGTGTATTTTCTTGACTTCAGATGCTGGACAATTGTCTTGAAGTCAACAAATCCGTCTCCTACTTCTGATAACACACCTTCATCTGTCTTCTGCTTGAAATGCACTGATGTTAGATCGCTCATCTTGACGTTGTTCCAGAATTCCTTTGGTGGATTTAAAGCTGTTCCATCAGCAAGGTATGTGTTCGTTTCGTCATAAGTAAGTTTCGCACCACCTGCAATAGCCAATTTCAAGGTTAACGTTGCTGACTGTCGAGCGTTCTCAACAGCAAAAATTATCGGATATTCTGGCAAAAGCGAAGTGTATCGTTTTAGATTGGCAATGGCAGTATTTTCATCAATCTCTCCTTCCGTTTCCAAATCAACAAGACGCAATCTTGCTCGTTGTGGACATAACAAATATGCCAATTTCTTTGCCATAACCATCTTATGATTGTCGTCTTCAATATCATCCGGTGCTGACAGCCAAGGGTGTGACATGGCATAACTTAGAGTCAATCCTGATGCTTTTCGGACAAAGTTGACGATCTCAGCAAACATAGTAGGATGTTTTGTATCGGTTATCCATTCACTTGTAGCACTATTCCACGCTGAATCACAGATAATCTTGAATTCAGCATTGGTGTAATCCAGCATAGTGGTTTCTATGTTCTGAATAAGTTGACCGAATTCGGAGTTGCGGAGGTAATCCCCTTCACGCACCTCCATATCTCTAAAACCGTTTGCACCAAATTCAACCATCAAATCTGCAAAAAGGGTTCCATTTTCTATCTTTTTTGCCCAAATATTGGTAACAATACCAAGATTTTCAAACATTTTTGACAACCTCGCGATGTTTAAGGTATGATATACAAGTAATTCATAAATTGCCTTACTATTCAAGGAGACTATATGACAAATAATTCCAAATTTACCGATGAATTGAGACAACACGCTGCGCCTATCTGGGAGTCGGATCTCAAGCATCCATTTGTCCGAGGAATTGCGGATGGGAGTCTACCTGTCGAAAAGTTCAAGTTCTACCTAATCCAAGATTACTTGTTCCTACTGGATTATAGCCGTGTTTTTGCTTATGGCGTAATTAAAGCACATGATGAAGCGACGATGGCACTCTTCTCACAATTGCTCAACGAAACATTGAATACTGAGATGGATCTGCACCGTGGATATTGCGAAAAATTCGGTATCTCTGCTGCTGAGATGGAAGCTGCTGAGATGTCACCGACAACACATGCTTATACACGGCACATCCTTCACGTGGCACAAATCGGCACGTTAGCAGATGTGATTGCAGGTGTGCTCCCGTGTCAATGGGGTTATGCTGAAATCGGCACAACACTTGCTGAACAAGGGGGTTCACCAGAACCACTCTATCAAGAATGGATAGATATGTATGCTTCACCCGAATTCCTTGCTTTAGGTGAGTGGCTGCGGAATCTGCTGAACGAAATAACTTATGATAGCAGTTCTATGGAAAAAGAAAGGATTCAGAGATATTTTCTGCTCAGCAGTCGGTATGAATACCTGTTTTGGGAAATGGCATGGACAGAACAACCGTGGCAGATTTAAACTTGACCTATAATTGGTAATGCAAAGTGGAACACGGTGCCTTGTCCCAACTCGCTTTCTAACCATATCCTTCCGTCGTGACATAGTAGGATATGTTTGGCAATTGCTAATCCTAAACCAGTTCCTCCCATCTTTCTTGCGCGTCCTTTATCAACACGATAGAACCGCTCAAAAACACGAGATTGTGATTCTAATGGAATGCCGATTCCTGTGTCTTTTACATGGACAATAACCTCATTGACAGCCTCAGAGTTTGTACCACCTAATTCCGCTGACACCTCAATCTCACCACCATCCGGTGTATATTTTACCGCATTGTCAATAAGATTCACAAAGACCTGCATGAAAAGCTGATGATCTACATTCACCTGTGGTAGACTTTCAGGAATCTCCCATTTCAAGATTACTTCGGATTCATCAAAAACCGGTTCAAATATATCCATAATAGGTTCGTACAAAGAATTAAGATGGCATTGTGAACGTTTCAGTTCTACATCTCCCGATTCAAGACGTGCTAATTCCAGCAAGTCTGAAACCAGACGAGATAGACGTGCAGAATGCTTTAGTATCTTAACGATGAATTCTTTTCGTTTTTTAGATTTGGTGGAACTATCGTTTAGGAGTGTTTCGGCATATCCGTGTATAGTTGTTAAAGGTGTTTTCAACTCATGTGAGACATTTGCTACGAAATCTGCTCGGATTCGCTCCAGCTTTCGGACATGGCTTACGTCGTGGATTACAATAACATATTCGCTCTCGGCAGCAACAGGTACAATCGTAACCTCCGCTTCAGACTCCATGAGATTACCGAGTCGAATTTCAGCATAAGCAACAGTGTCAGTCTGTTCTGCCTCCAAAAGCAGTGCTTGTAACTCTGGAATCCGATTTATTTCGATCAACGCCCTACCAACATACATATCTGGTAGGTTCAGCATTTCGACCGCTGCTGGATTTGCATAAGTAATTTCAGATGCTCCATTTACCAGCAACACCCCCTCGTTCATATTATTCAAAATCGTTTCCAAACGATGTTTTTCTATGGAAATCTTATCAATCTGTTCGTGGACTCTATCTGTCATTAGATTGAAGTTTTGTAAGAGTTGCCCCAATTCATTATTAGATTTCACCTCAACGCGCGAGGATATTTCTCCACCTGCGATGGATTGTGTTATCTGTGTCAACTTCTTAATTGGTTTGACAATAGCTCCTGTGCTAAAAATTCCAAACAAAATAGCGAGTATTGAACCGACGATACTTGCATATAACAGCATCCTTTGCTGGCGGCTTAGTGCGAAATTAATGTCTTCCATTGGTAGTGCTACACGGCAAAAACCGATCAATTTCTGGTTTCTCTCAACAGGAAGGGCAAAGTAGCGATATTCTGTCTCTGTTGTAGTACTCTCACGATCAATCATTCCACTACCAAAGTCTTTTGCATCCTGCACTTCCCTTCGAGAAGAGTGATCGTCCATTTCAATTAACGCCTCTCCATCTCGTTCTGAATCACCCCAAACTCTTCCATCAGACCCAATGAATGTCAACCGTACATTCCCTGCCTCACCGAGTCTATCAACGAGATTATCTATTTCTTCATAGGTAAATTGATCTGGAAGTTGTTCAATCAGAAATTCTCTGGTAAGTGATGCCTGAACTTCTAACTCACTTGTTATTCGTTTGTCAAGAACTCCCTTTAGTGCCGATCCAAGATATAGTCCCATAGAAAATAGCACCAGTAACACAATTCCTATGTAACTAAGAGTTAATTGAGTCCGAATATTCATAAAATCTATGACCGTAACTTACTTTGATTCTGAATATCATCATAACACATTTTAGATGTAATTGACATTAAATATAGTCTTTGCTAAACTGGAATTATGCTACAATTCAGCAATACATGAGAGGTATCTATGAATAAACGATATCAAGGTATTTTTGCACCTACAGTTACACCGCTTGATGAAAAAGAACGCGTTGATGAACTTGGTTTTGTAAAACAGATAAATCGATTGATTGACAACGGTATTCACGGCATTTATCTATTGGGTTCTTCCGGTGAGTTCACGACGTTGACAAATACAGAACGGGAACGGGCAATGGATATTGCCACCAAGACTGTCGCAGGACGCGTCCCTATAATTTGCTGTGTGATGGATACAAGCACCCAGCGCGTAATCCAAAACATTGAGACGGCACAACAATTTGGTGTTGATGCAGTCGCAGCAACTCCCTGCTATTATTATCCCTCCACAGATGATGCAGATATAATCCAATTCTATCACGCGATAGCTGCTGCTACAGATCTACCGGTACTCATTTACAATATTCCATCTACTGTTAAAACAGCGATCAAACCGCCTGTGGTTGTTCAATTGGCTGATGATTGTACCAATATCGTAGGGATTAAGGATAGTTCAGGTGATTTTATAAATAGTCTTCAGCTCCTAACGAACTTAGGAGAACGAGAGGATTTTTCAGTATTCCTCGGATCCCATTTTCTCATAGGTGCAGCATTGTTATTCGGTGCAGATGGCGGGGTAATCTCCATATCGAATGTTGCACCGAAAGAATCTGTCGCTCTATACAATGCTGCAAAAGCACGCGATATTGATGAGGTAGGCAGGCTGCAGAAATGGATGGTCAAGCTAAGCAAACTATATACTTATGGTCAAGGTGTAAGTGGTATGAAAACCTGCTTAGAGATTTTAGGTGTTTGCAAAGCATATACCACGAGTCCTTTATTACCTCTTGATGCGAAAGCAAAAACAGAACTCAAAGAATTGCTTGCTGAATTAGGGTTATCGTCATAGACCAAATGATTGAAATACAACCGATTCATTCCACTCCAAATGCTACGATAGAAGTTCCCGGATCTAAAAGTTATACCAATCGTGCGTTGTTAGTTGCTGCGCTTGCATATGGTGATACCACGTTGACAGGTGCACTCTTTAGTGATGATACGCACTATATGTGCAACGCGCTTAGAAAACTTGGAATCCATATCTCGGAAGATAGGGGTCAATCCACTTTTCAAGTGACGGGAAACGGTGGAAACATTCCTGTTGATGGTGCAGAGTTGTATATTGGGAACTCTGGTACTACCTCACGTTCGTTGGCGAGTTATGTTGCTCTCGGACACGGGGAATTTGTCATTGATGGTGACGAACCGATGCGTCGTGGCAGACCAATTTCGGATTTGCTAAACGCACTGATGCAGCTTGGTGTTTCGGCACGTTCAAAATATGATAACGGTCATCTTCCTGTTATCGTACAAGCGGACGGAATTGAAGGTGGAAAAACACATTTAGATACAAGTAAAAGTAGTCAGTTCTTGACATCGTTGATGCTCATCGCTCCCTATGCTAAAAACGGTATGGAGATAGAAGTTATCGGTGAACTCAAAACCCCTTATATTGACATCACAATATCTGTTATGGAAGCATTCGGAGTAAAGGTTCTAAATAAAGATTACAGATATTTTCATATTGAAGGTGGACAGCAGTATCAACCCTGTTCTTACCATATAGAACCAGATGCCTCAAGTGCCTCTTACTTTTTCGCAGCCGCTGCGCTTACTGGTGGGACTGTTACCGTTAGGCATTTACATACCGATTCAGCACAAGGTGATGTCCAATTTGTTCGTGTACTGGAACAGATGGGATGTAAAGTTACAGTAACTGGTTCAGGTATTACGGTTAAAGGTCCGCATCAGTTGAAGGGTATAGATGTAGATATGAAGGATATATCTGATACTGCGTTGACTCTCGCAGCAATTGCTCCATTTGCTGACAGCAAAGTCGCTATCCGAAACATTGAACATACGCGATGGCAGGAGACTGACAGAATTCACGCTATGGTTACGGAACTGCGGAAGTTAGGTGTGTCTGTAGTTGAGCGTCAGGACGGACTTGAAATCTCACCGACACCAATAACACCCGCTGTAGTTGATACATACAATGATCACCGTGTAGCGATGGCGTTTTCGCTGATTGGGTTAAAGGTGCAAGGTATTCGGATCAATAATCCAGAATGTGTGAGTAAGACGTTTCCAAGTTATTTTGAGGTCCTTGAAGGACTTTATTCATGATTCCCTCTTTAAATGTAGTAGGCACACTCCGTGTGCCGTCCTTGATACATACTTTAATAGTACGTTAGGTATAATTTATTCTAAAATCCACCATAATTTCCTTCCCACTTCCACCTGTTTTTCCTCTATCTGTAAAATAATAATGGTATTTAGCGTTTAACATCCTAAGTCAGTCCATATCTAAAAATAAGATGACGATAATACCTTTATGCTGTATACTTAAGGTAAAATAAATTAGGAGGAATATAATGAAAAGTAAAAGACATATACAAATCAAAACGAATGTAATTGCCTGGACCGCAGTAATGCTATTACCGTTAATGATGTTCACGGCATGTGTAGAAGAAAAACAGTTGGACGATATTGTTCAGCAAACAGAACCGGCTCAACCTGAACAAGAAACGGAAGAACCTGCTGTCGCACTACCAGGACTTCCTGATGATGTGGCAGGATATGAAAGTTGGCTAAAGCTAAATGCCGAACCAATTCCACCAGTTCCAGGTGGAGATCCACATAATGGTGATAAGAATGTCTATGTCAACCAAACACAGGATGACATAGCACCGGACGGTGAACAAGTGTTTCCATATCCTGATGGTAGTATCGTTGTAAAAGAAGCAACCCGACCCAATAAGGATTATATCGGATTAATCGCTATAATGCGAAAAAAAGCTGGTAGTGATCCGGACCATAATGATTGGGAATTCATTGAATATACACGAAACGATCCAGATAAAGAATTTGCAGTAATTGCATCCGGTAGAATTTGTTGGGGATGTCATGCCAGAGTCGAAGACATAGACTATGTTTTCACAGAACTTGAATGAATTCCAGTATCGTGCTATGATTATGCATACTGTTGTTCAATTAATACAAAAAGTTCATTACTTTATACAAACACTTGAAAGATTCTGAGTCAGTTTCACAATACTACACCAAAACATGTCTAAGAATCCAGGTAGGAAGACATACGGTACATATTACAATACATCATAATAATTGGCTCAGCATCTTTCTTAATTTTAACATCATCTATTTTGAAAATATATTATACTGTATTTGAAAATATATTATACTGTATTTAATGATATATAGGAGGGTGCTTTTGAAGAAATACAAAAATCGTTATATCAAATGTATTCACATGATGAAAAATCTGATGCGTTATAGCATAATTGCATTGTTGTTTGTCACCTTTACAATCAGTGGCAATTGGACTAATGTCGCAGAAGCACGTCCAGAATTTGCGACAGAATTAGATAAAGATTGTAATTTTTGCCACATTGACCCCGCAGGTGGAGGTCCAAGAAACCGAATTGGAGAAATCTTTGAAGAGAACTATTTTGAGTTTCCCGAAGATTTTGATATGGACGCAGTTACAGAGGAATCTAAAGAGGTAGTTAAGCAGCTTACGACTTCGCTTGATCTCCAAACAGCATTTATAAAGCCAATGCACGTAGATACAGAAGAAAATACGGGGGCATCTTGTGCTTCATGTCATTCATCAGTTGACAGTTTTCTCCTTATGCAAGCTGAAGTGACATTCAACGCTCAAGCAACAGATCGCGTGCGTTTAACCCTTTCCAATAACTTTGTCAGAAACACAATAACTGCATTTGCGACTGTTGATGCTGTTCCAAAACATCTTTATGCTAAAGTAGGACAATTTCGTTTGCCGTTTGGAATCAAACAGAAAGATCACAACATCCTTGTTCGCCAGGGGTACGAACTCGGTTCTAACACACGCGATGTCGGTATTGAACTCGGTGGTAGTTTGGGAAAAGTGTTTTACAACGCTGCATATTTTAACGCAGATAACGCAACAGCCAACGGTGTACTTGGAACTGTTGGAGGACAACTCGGTCCAATACGTGCAGGTGTCTCCTGTATCTATGATAAACCTGACGAAGAGTGGGAACGTCTTGTTGGAGCATTTATTACTGCTTCTTATTCTGGATTAAGTTTAGAAGGTGAATTCAACTTTGGCAATACCGGAGAAGTTAGTTCTTTTTCAACTGATGATATCAATTCAAAAGGATACTATGTCGGGGCAAAGTATCGGGTGCTACCCCAACTCTCTATAGCCGGACGTTACGGTTTGTTCGATCCAGACAGAACAGTATTAGGTGATGCTGGCAAACGGTTAACATTTATTGCACAATACAACTTTATTGAAAACGGGGCAATTTCTTTGTTCTATTGGGCAAACCTACCAAATGCTGATAGAAAACCTGATGAAGAAATTCTCAATAAAGGGACGTTAAGACAACTTGAAGGATCTAATCAGATTATTTTAATGTCACGATTTTGGTTCTGATTTAGTTTACGCTCCTCCGTCAAATCCCCATGCTTTAGCTTGTGGGATGTAGACGGCTAAGGGTGTTATTGAAAATAAATTTGATAATCTAATCAAAATGTGGTATTATTGCTATTAGCACTTGGTTAGGGTTCTCACCTCTGCCA
>JAJDWI010000047.1 GCA_022825665.1 Candidatus Poribacteria bacterium | reverse complement strand
ACAACATCTTGCACAACTTGACTCGGCAAAGACTTCCAATGGGGTTTTGTCCGCTTCTTCAACTTGGTAACATGCTTATTCATTGTGAAAGCAGAGATATTTTTCTTATATCTGCGGTAATATCTACGTTGCAAACGCATGATATGAACATGAATATGCCACATATCATCAAGCAGATTACCAAGTTTGATTGTATTAGACTGATTCTGTATCTTATATTTATAGGTCTTTCGCATGATATGCCTTTTCGGTGAAGTTGCCTTTTCCCTTTACTGAGGTGTGGTAGTTGCAGTAACAACCACCACTGAAAAGGTATAAATAGTATACCATGTTTCTTGAACAAAATCAAGTTTATTTCACATATAAAATCAAATGCCGTCTACATCCCACAAGCTAAAGCATGGGGATTTGACGGGGAGTGTAAATGATCTTCGTATATCCCTTCACGACTTAACGCATAATCAGACAATGGAGGAACATCTGGACCAACACATTCCATAAATTCATCTACCAATTGATCTAACATCATTTCAAATTCTTCAACAGATAAGAGTGGTTTTTCTTTCATCAACGCTTCCACCGTTGGTTCAAGTGCATCAACTAACAAATGTCGAACTGCATCTATATCCCCAATTGATATATTCTCTCGTACTTGTTTTTCAATTTCGGGTGGAATGTGTACTGTAATTGTCATAGTATTATCCTCTTGTTTATCTATATGGCAAAAAATCAAAGCAGAATACGCATGTGGTATTTTGCTGCGTGTGACTACTACCTTGCAAATGATGTATCATCCGATTTCCCTATATAGATCGGATGTATGTAATTAGTACAGGCTGGTATTTTGACCTGCTTCTGACTATATACCTGTATATATTTTTGTGTATTCCTATTATATTCTGAATTGACCGCGCGGATATGCAAATTATATCCTGTTTGAGTCAAATTTGAAAACACAAAATTACCCTGTTCGTCTGTCTCCGTTTCAAAGCGATCCAAAGTCAAGGACATATCGTATTGACTCAATTCCCACGGATACCAAGAGCGCAACACCACAGCATTCTGAACAGGTTTGCCCATGTCCGCCCAAAGCACTTGTCCATATAAAGTTACCGTTGGTTCATCTGCAACAATTAACACTTCCTCACCATTCAGTGTTGCTTTCACAATAGTAGGAGTTGCGGCGATGCCATCACCTACGATATATAGTGTATAGGTTTCATCAAACAAACCGTCCAATACAAATGTCGTTTCTGAAACAGGAAACCGTTTTGATATAAGTGGTTTGTTCAACAATAAGGGATTCAACGTTGGAGCCATTTCAGCATTTTCGGGAAACACTTTTACTTCATAGAATCCATCAGAAGGAATATTTTGTGGTAGTATAACACGTCCCTTAATTTCATAACCTTCCTTAAGGGTAACAACAAATGGTTTATTGCTAATCTCTATATTCGGATATACATTTGAGAGGTAACCTCTTTTTGACACTTCAACGGACAGCAGATTTGGTTTTGTATCAACAAGTTGCAGTCGGAATATACCATTCACATCGGTTTGTGTCATGGATAGGATTACACCGTGTCCGTGTGGATTTTCACTACGTCGCGCTGCCAAAACATCAACATCTTCAACAGGACGTTGCTGTGTGTCAACGACCTTACCCTGTAATATTTTCAACTTCTGTAAAGGGATTTTAAGTGGTTTTTTGTTTTGTGGGTTGATCAATTCTAAAAATGCTATGATAACATCATTTTGGGATATTGTCAAACTGTATTCAATCGGATAGAGTTCGGTGAAGAAGAAATTTCCTTCAGCGTCGGTTTGCACAGTGTGTTCAGGTTGTGCTGCCGCACGGAAGAAGTCGCTTGGTTTGTTGTGCATCTTTAAATGCACTTTGAGACCATTAACTGCATAACCTGATTTTGATTTAGAAACCCTCCCTTGTAACGACAGAAAAGGTTGCAGGACAAGTTTTCCTAAAGCATACACATGCTTGTCAGGAGACATTTCCCATCGCCACATGTGCGTTTGATACCGTGGATGCGATGCTATTAGCGTGAAGGCGTAATATGTATCAGGATCATTTGGTATTGTTAGATGGAATTCTCCGTTTACGTTTGTCTCTGTAGGGTGTGTATACTTACTGTCAGGATAAACTGTATTCTTAACCTCAGATGTTACATTAACGGTGACTCCAGAAATAGGAGATCCATTTTCAGCATCAACGAAAACACCAGAGACATTTGCCCCAGGTTTCAAAAACACTTCTACACCCGGAACATGGCTTCCCGGATAAACCATTACCACTGGAAAATCGACCATATCAAATACATAACCATCAAAAACATCATTTATGATATAACGTCCCGACAACAGATTTTTTATCTCAAAATATCCGTTAACTACCTGACCTTGGTAAATTTTTTTTATCTGCTCACCATCCAAGCTAAGTAGACCAATCTGAATCTCACCTGTAATAGACAAAGGAAGCTTATTGACAGAATCCAGTAAAAATCCTGACATAACACCTGTGCTTTCAATTACAAAATCTACTGTTACTTCGTTGTTTTTAGTAACGGAAACTTCACGTTGTACAAGTAATGTGCTGAGGTGTCTGACTTCTAAATCGTAAGTTCCAATAGGAAGGTCTGTAAGAGTATATTGACCACCAGAATTCGTTTTGCCAGCGTAGGTTACGTTGTCTGTTTGTGAAACTGCTGAGATGATATATTCAGGAAGCGGATTGTTCTGTTCATCTGTGACCTGTCCTTGAATCGTAGCGGATACCTCTTGCGATTGGCAGAACCCGGTAGATATGTATATGCATTGCATCAACAGCGTTATAAATGCGATTTGCCTCCTTTGCTGCAAAGTAAAGTTAATTACTCGAACTGTAAGATTCATTGCTGTTGCTTTAGTTCTCCCCATGTCGTTGTTAACTTCGCTTTTGGTGAAACAGATAATCCTGGACCTGATATCTTGAACGAATCCACCCATGCATGTCCAACATGAAGGTCGCTTTGCTCGCTCCGACCTACGAAATGATGATACATAATCATTTAGAAATGGCTATTATAAAAAACTATAATTGAACATTTCATCTTGTTTGTTTTAATGTTGACCAGATTATGGGTAGCAATTGATCATTCTCAATTTGAATATTTTCCTCGCTGAATGCTTCATCATACCATTCGGTGATACGCCATTCTGTATCCCTTTTTTCTAAGATAAATAAGTTATCCCCTTCCGCGAACCAACCCGTGAATTCACCCTGAAATGATTCACCCGCTGGTACGGAACCTTGAACACGGTAATGATTTCGCACTTCTGCGCGAGTCAGATCCATATCAATGTACACTTCGGGAGGGGTGGAAAGGACTATATCAATATCTTGAAATTGACTAAAAACATGTGTCGCTGCATCGCGTTCTTGTCTTATATCATCAAATTCAAAATCATCAGTTTTATCACCGTCAGTTCCCATATCACCAACATATCGAAAACCTTGAGACCAGAACACACTCATAAAGGTATCAACATCTTCATTTTCATATCCTTCCTGCCACCGATTTAAAACGTCATTTATTGCAGACATAACCTCAGCAGGAGGAGATGATATACCGCGCATATCCGAATCATCTAACTTTTCAAGATCATCCCCACATGCAATAAAACACATAAATATAGCGAAAACTCCTGTAATAATAAAAAAACGTTTGAACATAAAATTACATCTCCATATTTATATGTAACCTTTTTATCTCATATACATTCTTACATAAGAATAGTATATCAACTTTACAACAACAAGTGTATTATTTATTATATGCTCTACGAGAACTGCGTCTCAATATAGGTTTGATTGGATTAGGGGATTAGTGAAATGGATGAGTTGCACGACGAAGATATAGTTCATCAAAATATAGATGTTAGTGATGACGGGACTTTTGAAATCCTCTATCACCGTTATGAAGGTCCACTCCTTAGTTTTTTCTACCGAAGAGTAGGAAATTGGGAAACCGCGCAAGACCTTGTACAAGAGACATTTATCAAGGTTCATCAGAATCTCAGTACACTGCGTAATCCGAAAAGTTTTTCCAGTTGGTTGTATAGCATTGCACATCAACTCATTGCAGCACACTTCCGTAAAGAGAATAGAAAGCTTGAAATTGGATCACTTGAAGGGAATCCTGAAGCATATTTGGTAGACCTTGAACATCGTTCTCCTATATTTCGTATCATTGCAAAAGAACAGATGGAGATTGTTTATGCTTTGGCACAACGGCTGCCTATCTCCGAACAGGAAGTATTTGAAATGAAACTTGTAAATCCCAAAATGATGTTGGAGGAAATATCCGATAAATTGCAAATTTCGGTTTCAGCAACAAAAGTTCGCTATCATCGTGCTAAGAAAAAAGTCGTCGCGTGGATGAAGACAGAATATCCGGGAGAATTTGACAACATATTTGGCAAACAAGAGGATACAAAGCAAATTAAATAAACAAGAAATATTATATGTAACCTTTTCTACCGATTTGCATTCTTACTTTACAAAGGAGAACGAACATGACACCGAATGATGTCAAGGAATTGCTAAAATCTCTAATTGCAGAGGAAGGACTTCCGCTTGATCTTATTGATATAGCACCTTCACAAGACTTTCGTTCATTGGATTCCACAATGGAATCACGTATCAAAGATGTTATTCATCAGTGGAATACAGAAGGTAAAATCCACAATCGCCAACCTGGAAGAACTGAAATCATGGAATTCTATAGCAAAACCGATTCTGACTCTGCTGCGATAGAATTGTTGGAATCTTTAGACGTTGAAGGACTCCTTGAAACTATCATTACTGAAGAGAATTTTCCGTTCTGTTTTACTAATCAAGGTTTTCGCCTGATTACATTAGCAGAGGATGACACAACGAATTACCCAGTAAAAATACTTCACGGTGGAATTAGTTTAGAGAAAAAGTCTAAAGATAGGATTCAGTCATTACAACTTAAGGGTGTGGTAAAACGGTTTGAGAAGATGCTTAATGAGAATCGCATAAAGGCAAAATTGTTTCATAGAGGTTTTAGTTTAGAAAAGATTTCGGAAGAAGACATGCTTATCTCGCAAGTTAAATCAATTGCAAAAAGGATTGACGACACTTTTGGTATAAACTATGTACTAAATTCATACAATTACTTACATTCTGATGCAGAAGAAAGGGATTCTGCCTTAAAAAGTGCCAGTATCTGTATCTCATTGTGGCGTTTTCCACGACGGTAACTTTCAGAAAAATAACAGACTTAGTATCGGTATCTGAATCAGAAGGAGGATGAACCATGACCCCGAATGAAGTCAATGAAATACTTGATAAATTAATCGATAAAATGAATCTACCAATTTACGCCTCAAACAGGGGACCACAGTTGGTTAGTGATAACTCATTTAGTGAAACAAGAGAAGGTATGGATAAAGTAATTAAGCAATGGATGAACGGATGTGGTAGGAGCTATTCTATTTCTGTTGGAAGAACGATTCCTGCTTTAGAAAAGGCGATTTCCAGTCTGGCATTAGAAACACATCGCACACCAGAAATAGAGAAAATTCTGGAATCCTTAATCACTGAACGGTCATTACCCATAGAAGTCGTTAATCGCGGTTATAAATTAGAAGTATTTGTTAATGACGGAATTATTTATCGGGATGAAGATATGACCAAACTTCAAGCACTGTTAAAAAAAGAAGGTTTAGATGTTGCAGTGCGGCATAGTGGTTTTGATTTACGGGGTAAGGAAAACAATCCTAAACTTCAGTTTTCTGAAGCCGAAACTCTAACAGAACACCTTGCATCTTCATTAGAAGAACATGGTTTACAAGTGAAATTACTCCATCAAGGGTTCGATCTTAAGAAAAATCAAAACGATGAAATAGATATTGCAGAGATTAAGGAAATATCTTATCGGTTGGAGATAATGGTCGGTATCAGTTATGTCCAAGGCGGCTATTCGTATTCAAGTGACGTTCAAAACAAAAATATTCACTGGTATTCTGCTCAAGTAAATACAGCCTGGCATTGATTTGAGAGAACAATGTAGAATGGTCGGATGGACTAAAACCTCCAATTTATAATGAGAAGTTAATCAGAATAAAAACACATACAGGAAGATTGAAAATGACCTATGTAATATGCGAACCATGCATTGATGTAAAAGACAACGCTTGTACCATCGTTTGTCCAGTTGAATGTATTTACCCAATGCAAGACGAAGACCCAGAGGAATTTGAAGAAGTAAATCAACTCTATATTGACCCAGAAGAATGTATTGATTGTGCAATATGTGTAGATGAGTGTCCAGTTGAGGCAATCTTTGCTGATATGGATGTCCCAGAAGAATGGGAACACTATATTGAAATAAATGCAGATTATTTTTAACAGTAAACATTTATTGACAATTTAGAAAAAATGAATATAATATAAGGTAAGATAAATGACTTATGTAATTTGTGAACCCTGTGTTGATGTAAAGGATAGTGCTTGTGTAGATATTTGCCCATGTGATTCAATAAGACCAAATCCATCGTATGAATCAGATAACTATGATGAGGTTAATCAACTTTTCATTGATCCAGAAACATGCATTGAATGTGGAGTATGTGAACCGGAATGTCCTGTGGAGGCAATTTATTTTGAGGAAGATGTTCCCAATGAATGGGAACAATACATAAAGATAAACGCTGATTATTTCATAGATCAAAATATCAGTGTTTAAACTAACAACTTGTACGTTATAATATAATAGAAAGGAGATTATAATGACGTATGTTATATGCGAACCTTGCATAGACGAAAAAGACGCTTCTTGTGTTGATGTGTGTCCGGTGGATTGCATTCACCCACATCCTACTGATGCAGAAGAAGAATTTGAAGAAGTAGAAATGCTTTACATCGATCCCGAAGAATGCATCGATTGTGGTGTGTGTGAACCAGAATGTCCGGTGGAGGCTATCTTCATGGAAGAGGATGTTCCAGAAGAGTGGGAACATTTCATAGAAATAAACGCTGATTATTTTGAGTAATATAGCACCAAATTGACTACTTGTAAGTCAAAAATGAAGGTGTTGTCTAATAATAATTGATATAGGTTGATGTTGTAAACATTAGAACTATGCCATATCATTTATTGGACAACACCTTGTCTTTTGAATAGATATACATTCCCACAGTTCAAAGAATTGAAATAATACCATTTCTATAAATTACTGTCTCATTTACGGTTATTATGGTTGTAATCCTTCAGAACACAAACTAAAAATTTGTGCTACAAAGGAGAGATATTATATGTTAGAAGTGGTATTATATCCTTGTTGATCCTGATTCAGATAACAATAGCAAAACTAATTCCCTAATCAATTAGATCCGCATAGGAGGAAATACACATGAAAAATCCTTCAATCCAAACCGTTGAATCCCTAATGGAAACGTATAATAGCAAATACGACACTCAAAAACCAAACATTAATCCAACTTCATCAGTAAAAGTTAGGATAATAGATGAAAATACCAAAGACCCGCGCGTTGAACTAACTAAACAGTTGTTCATTGACGAGACTATTACATCTGATGAATATTTTGATAGAATTGATCACTCAAGACCAGCATATTTTGCTTTTAAGACTGAAAAATCCACTGGTAAGACACGGATTATTGAATATTCGTTGGGAGATGTAGATACCAAATATCCACGCCACGAATGGATTCAAATGCTAATTGACAAAGGGGTAACGATTGATGACTACAATGATTATGAGGAGTATCTCGACATACGCAAGGGTTTGTTTTCAAAAGAGCATCTTGCAGATCATAGTATAGATACCGCTGAAAAAACCGCATATATTAATAAGGAGATACATAATTATCAAATTATCCGAGAAGCAAAACGTACCGATCCCGATGTGAAGGATTGGACCTTAGTGGGTGAAAAGGCACATCCATCCATTCCAGGTAGGATGTACGTATGTAAAACTGATTCCGAAATCAAGATTAAGCAGAAAATGACATCTAATGGCAAACCAGAACTGACTGACAAACAGAAAACTGATCTACAAAATAAAGGAATAGAACCTGAAGGTTGGGAAGTAGTACATACAGATAAGAAAGGTAACATTCTTTAGTCTTTACTAAACACTTCCATAAAGGAGTGCCACTATGAGCGATAAGTACGACTCAACAGATTTCTGGTATACTTTTATCAGATGCGAAGATATTAGCAATTATTGTGGATAACTTTCTGGGACAACACATTTATGATGGTGGTGGATGGAGTGGTCCGCTGGCTAAACAATTTGGTATTGACTTATGGCGGGAACAACCGGCTCTTGTGTTGATAGACAAGGATGGAAAGATAATTACATCACGATACGGAAAAGTACATTCACCTGAAGCATGGGCTGCAAGATTGGAAGAACTTGTGGTTACGCATCTTGGATTGTGATAGAATGGAAGGAGGGAGGTTTAATTGCAATGGCATATTATATTACTGACGAATGTATCGGGTGTGTACAGTGTTTAGACAATTGTCCAGTTGATGCGATCACAGGGGATCGCAATAAACTCCATATCATTGATCCTAACGTATGCATCGATTGTAGTGCATGTGGGATGGTATGTCCGGTGGAAGCAATTCGCGATCAATTCGGCAAAGTGTGCAAGTTTATACCTCGTCCCTCACACCGTCCTGTTGCTGTCATATATGAGGAACTATGCTCTGGATGCGATTTCTGTGTTCAAATATGTCCGTGGGAGTGTCTTGAAATAATTGACCCGATAACACATAAACATGCTGATAGCTTCTTCGGTATCTGTGAACTTGTGAAACCGAAGGATTGCGTTGGCTGTCTACTGTGTGAAGAGGTATGCATAAAAGACGCTATCAGAGTCGAATCACCAGTGTTGCTTGAACTCGCTGAGGCTGCAGATTAACATTCATTTTTTCATTATAGTGAAACCGAAATTATATGCACACTCCTGATAGATGCGTTTTCCTAACCGCATCTATGAGATTGAACTAACACCGGTTCGGTTAGGAAACCGAACCTACCGTGGTGTGTAAATAATGATGGATTCTACAATAAAATAGACATGATTAAAAACAAAGAGACCTAATCCATGAAAAATGAATTAGGTCTCTTTTGGTATTAATACCCCCGACGAGATTTGAACTCGTGTCGCCGCCGTGAAAGGGCGGTGTCCTTGGCCAGGCTAGACGACGGGGGCGCATAGTTAGGTGAGCCGTACAGGAATCGAACCTGTGACCACCTGATTAAAAGTCAGATGCTCTACCTGCTGAGCTAACGGCTCAAATTCACGAAATATTATAATACAACGTTTTTAGGTAAATGTCAAGTTAAAGTATAAAAATATTTGTAAATTTCATACCCAACGGGAATTGGGCATCACTACTACCAGAGTGGATCTCCCAATTGCACAATCTGATCTCTATCCGGTCCTACAGAGATAATTGGAATTGGAACATTGAGATAGTCAGCAACATACTGAACGTAATCTTTTGTCGTCTGTGGAATATCGTCAGTAGAACGGGCTTCAGTCAGCGGTTGTTGCCATCCGGGTAAGGTCTCATATACAGGTTCACATTCCTCCAAAACTTTTAAACTACTTGGGAATGCAGTAGTCTCTTTTCCCTTATAACGGTATGCCACACAAACCTGTATGTCAGCAAGTGTGTCAAACACATCCAGTTTTGTAAGGGCAATTGAGGTTAGTCCGTTAATGTGTGAGGCGTATCTGAGTGCTACAAGATCAAGCCATCCACACCGTCGAGGTCTCTGTGTTGTGGCACCGTATTCCTTACCTATGTTTCGTATTTCTTCATCAAGATCCGGTGGCATCTCTGTTGGAAATGGTCCACCGCCGACGCGCGTAACATAAGCTTTTGAAACACCGAGTACGTTTTGGATAACCTTCGGACCTATTCCCAATCCTGTACATACAGCTCCTGCAGTGCAGTTAGACGAAGTGACATAAGGGTAAGTGCCAAAATCTATGTCAAGCATTGTTCCTTGTGCACCTTCAAACAGAATCCGTTTATCAGCAGCAATGACTTCATGCATATACGCCACTGTATCAGTTACATAAGGTGTAATCCGTTCTGCATATTTATAGAAGGTTTCAAGCAGTTCATGGCGTGCAACACCACCCATCTGTAGTGCGTCTGCTTTGGTTTCAAGGTTGTAATCAAGTTTCTTTTGGAAGTGGTCAAACTCCAGCAGGTCTCCTACTCGGATTCCTGCGTGTCGATTCATCTTATCAGAATAGGTGGGACCGATACCTCGTGAGGTAGTACCTATTTTCGTAGCACTTCCCATCTGTTCCCACTGTTCAACGACCTTGTGGTAAGGTAAAATGAGGTGTGCACGGTCACTGATCTTTAGATTCTCACTGCCGACTTCAATACCTTTTGATTGCAGTCCATCAATTTCACGGAAGAGTGTCTCTAAATTGATAACCACACCATTACCGATAACATTCACGGTGTTGGACCTGAGAATACCAGATGGAATCAAATGAAGGATAAAAGTCTTTTCACCCAGAACGATCGTATGTCCAGCGTTGTCGCCACCTTGATAACGTGCTACGACATCCGCATGTTCTGCGAACACATCTGTTAGTTTTCCTTTACTCTCATCACCCCATTGAGCACCTAAGATGACAATGTTTGACATACATTCCTCTTTACACCAAAATGAGATATAGTACTATTACCTGAACTGTACACTTGAAAAGATTAACGTTTGGAAAATTGGAAACGCGCCCGTGCACCTTTCCGTCCGTACTTTTTACGTTCTACCATCCGTGGATCACGGGTTAAAAATCCACCTTTTTTCAATGTAGACTTCAGCGATTCATCCGCTTTAACGAGTGCCCGAGCAAGACCGTGTGAGATAGCCCCTGCTTGACCTGTATTACCACCACCGCGGACATTCACATGGACAGCGAACTCACCGACTCGCTCAACGTGTTCCATAGGACGACGCGCTACCTGAACGTGGTCTGAACGGTCAAAATATTCTTCTATCGGTTTTTTATTTACAGTGATACTGCCTTCACCACCAGGTATAATGCGAACACGCGCAACAGAGGTTTTACGTCTACCGGTTCCCCAATACTGTTCTATAGCCATATACTCCTCAACAATTAAAATGTTAATACTTCCGGTTCCTGTGCTTGATGCGGATGGTTCGGTCCAGAGTAAACCTTCAAACCCTTCATCAATTTTGCCCCAAGACTATTTTTGGGAATCATCCCTTTAACAGCGGAAGTTATAATAAATTCAGGGTTACGTTCCATCTGTTCATTGTATGTGCGGTATCTATCACCGCCAGGATAACCGCTATGACGGAAGTATGTTTTCTGTTCTGCCTTATTGCCAGTGACAACGACCTTTTCGGCGTTTACCACAGCAACACGATAGCCTAAATCCGCATGTGGCGTAAAACCAGGATCATGTTTCCCTCTCAGGACCTGTGCGATTCGTGATGCTAAACGTCCGAGTACTTGTCCCTCTGCATCTACAACGTACCATTTTATATTTTTATCGGATTTAGGAAAATATGTTTTCGTTTTCAATACCATAATACTTAAACCTTTTCTATTATTACTTCGGTTTCAATATAGGATTTCCTCAAATACTTAATTGTATTATACTATAAATTATGTCTCTTGTCAAAATTATCTGTAGATGCACAGCGTCATTCAGTTTTCTGTAATTCGTAGAAATATATCGCAAAGTCGTGACCAAGAAGTCGCTCCTACAGAAGAGGGGTAGTGAAGATGGGCGAGGTCACCTCACCCCTACGGAATGTCCGAGATGCAATGAAATGCCCAACTACAAACGCATTTCTTCCTTAAATTTACGCTTATGGTACGTTTTCCTAACCGTACCGGGCTTATGAGAATGAGATTTGAGGCACAATGGAATTAATATGTCTATTATCAAACTCGCGTAAGTATATTTGGTACACAATTTTTAAGTTGCATATTAAATTTGAATTATGTTAAACTAATGACAATTACCACTATAGTGTCATATTTTAGTAATATTCATCTTTCAATGATTATCTATTAGATAGTTGTAACATGTGAAAAATGTGACAAATAAGTATAAATTGTGGTAAACTCTATCGTAAAGTCACTCTTTCTGTGTGAGGAGACGTTCAATATGTACGATAAGAAGAACCGTAGCAATGCTGCAATAAGTCCCGACGAACATAAACTATTTTATGATAATGAGGATGAATTGGAACTTGATGAAGATGAAGATTTTGAAGAAGAAATGGGTTCTGGTTATTCCTTACAATTAATTCACCGTATCATCTCAGAAACTCCTGTGGAAGATAGAAGGCGTCGTTTTTTAATTGAATTGCGACGTTCTATAATCAACGACGAGGGTGAGTTTCGTCATAGAGTCCGTGCTATTGAAGAGGAAGCACAGCGGATTCACAATGAGATGGTAGAACAAATAGATAAACTAACTGCCCCAGCAAACCGCATAGGGACACTCCTCGCAACACCAGAAGACGATACCGCGCGCGTTACCGTTGGCGGATCAGAATACTATGCAAATATTGACCCACAACTTGAAACCGATAAACTGAAAAAAGGAGTTAGTGTCCTTTTGAACGAAGCATTCGTCGTAGTTGGTGAACTTGGTTATAACGAGTCAGGTCCAATTGCAAAAATCGCAGATGTGCTTCCAGATGGCAGACTCCGTGTTGGTTCTGAACCGAGTCTCCAGTCTGTTATTATTGAACGAGCTGCTGATTTAGCAGATGTGAAATTAAAATCTGGTGATGAAGTCCGACTTGATTCCAGTTTAAAAGTCGCAATAGAACGTATTGCTTCAAAAGAACGGAACGACTATGCACTTGAAGCAGTTCCGCCAATACCATGGTCAAAAGTTGGGGGACTTGACGAAACAATTCAGCGTATTAAGGATACAATTGAGCAACCGATTTTACATCCTGAACTTTTCAAAAAGTATCAATATACTGTTCCGAAAGGTTTTCTCCTCCACGGTCCTCCAGGTTGTGGTAAAACGCTTATTGGAAAAGCTACTGCTTACAACCTAACTGAACGTCTCAAAACAGAGTCGGGTGAAGAAATTGAAGGAACTTTCTTGCACATTAAAGGTCCCGAAATACTGAATATGTGGCTCGGAGAATCGGAACGGAAAGTTAGAGAAATATTTCTTGCTGCCCGTGAAAAACGTGCTGAGGGTAAACTTGCATTTGTTTTTATTGATGAGGCAGAATCCATTTTAGGCACTCGTCGTGCAATGCGGTCGCATAGTATTTCTAATACATTGGTACCAATGTTCTGTGCAGAAATGGATGGTATTGAGCCATTACAAGAGGTCGTCATCATTCTGGCAACTAACCGACCAGACTTAATTGATCCTGCAATTCTACGTCCAGGACGGATTGACAGAAAAATCAAAGTGACACGTCCAAATAAAGAGGCAGCAAAAGATATATTTGGTATCTATCTGACTCCAGACCTTCCAATTGAAAAAGAATCAGAAGAAACTGAGGATAAACAGGTCATTGACAGTTTGATTTCCCAAGTAGTAGATGAAATGTTCCGTGAAACAACAGAAAACCGATTCCTTGAAGTCGCTCTCCGTAGCGGTAGACGTGACATTCTTCATCGAGGTCATCTCTGTAGTGGGGCAATAATTGAATCAATTGTTCAAAGAGCGAAGGAGACTGCAATGAAACGTGCTATCGCAGCACCAGATTCAGACACTGGTATCACATTAGATGACCTGTTAAAGGCACTCAATGCAGAATTCAGTGAAAACGATATTTTCCCACCGACAGAAGCTACTGAGGATTGGCTCAAACTTTTGGATTACGATCCTGTGAATGTTGTTAAAGTTACACCTATTCTACCTGAAAAAAGAGAAGCTCGCAAAACACCGAGTCCGGTGATATAGGACTTTACTTCATCTTGACACATCACACACCCGTCCGATTATCTTAGAAAGAAATATATAATGTCCAGACTTTTTGGAATTGAAACCGAATACGGTATCACACTTGAAAACGCTGAACAAATAGATCCTGTCAAGGAATCTATTGAACTGATAAAAAATTATCGGCAAGACCCATTCTTACCTCAATGGGATTATGATGGTGAGGATCCGTTTCGGGATGAACGCGGGTTCCGAGCAAAACATCTCAATAACCACCCCGATGAAATTGAAGAAGAAAAACGCGACCGTGAACGATTTGCAAAGGAACCAGGACGTTCCTTCAGGGAAATCAAAAGTGATCGTATCCTTATCAATGGTGCACGTCTATATAATGACCATGCACACCCAGAATATTCCACACCAGAGTGTCAAAGTCTATTTGACCTTGTTGCACATGATAAGGCGGGTGAGAGAATACTCCACAAATGTGCTGAAAGAAGAAGTGAAGAACTTGGACAACGTGTAATCTTATACAAAAACAACACAGATTTCTACGGACATAGTTACGGATGTCACGATAATTACCTTATGGCTCGGGAAGTGCCTTTTGATTACCTTAAAGCATGCATTCTCCCGTTTTTTGTAACACGACAAATCTTTGCAGGAGCAGGTAAGATTGGCATTGAAACCGAAGCAGGACTTGCAACACCCGGACATTTCCAACTCACACAACGATCCGATTTCTTTCACGTTGAGGCGAGTGTGGATACAATGCACAAACGTCCTATTGTCAATACGCGAGACGAACCACATGCAGATCCTGCTACATACCGTAGACTTCACGGCATCGTAGGTGATGCAAATATGTCCGAATATGCAACAGCACTCAAGGTGGGAACGACAGCACTTGTTATTGACTTGATTGAACAGAGGTTAATTCCTAAGAATATCGCAATTGCTAATCCAATAGATACTATAAAAACGATTTCACACGACCAGACGTATCGGTGGATGTTACAGAAAAGTGATGGTAAGATGATAAGTGCAATTGACCATCAACGTGAATATCTTGCACTTGCACAAAAGCACCTCTCAAATCAAAATAGTGATACCAATTGGATCCTGGCACAGTGGGAAGCAACACTCAACGATCTTGAAAATGATCCGATGATACTTACAGATCGGCTTGATTGGGTGGCAAAAAAGTGGTTGTTGGAAACATTTGTTGAATCAGAAGATATTGAATGGGATGATCCTTGGCTACAGAGCATAGATTTGGAATACCACAACATTGACATGGAAGAGGGTTTATTTTATGGATTACAAATGGAACGTGTTGTGACTGATGAACAGGTCAATATGGCTATACATACGCCGCCACTGGACACACGCGCGTATTTCCGTGGAAAATCACTCAACAAGTTTGAGGATGCAATTAAAACTGTTCAATGGGATAGCATTACCTTTGACATAAATGGTAAACCTGTTACAGTTAATATGAACTCTCTTGCAAACGCTGAGCTTGCACGAAAATATAATGAAGCACTTGACTTATCACCAAACCCCCAAACACTTGTTGAAAAACTTGGTTTGAGTTAATTTAGGTTTGTAATATAAGAACTGCGATATAGCAGATTAAGGAGACATTTCTGATGAGAGATAAGATTGTCTATTACCCAGAACGTAAACAAAGACCGGTAAAACCGATTGAACCCGGTGATGGTGGTGACGATAACGATGCACCGAAACGTCCTGATGTCAACAGACCAGATACACAAGAACTGCTAAAACGTATGCGTCGCGTTGACAAAGACCAATCTCGACGGTACCGTCAAAGAACGGGGGAATAATGAACCATAAGGGTGACTTTCTCAGTTTATTAAGACATGCTGACATCTTGATAGATGATACTGAAGTCGACAGCGAAATGTCCGAAGTTAATCTAACTACAGAACGCGATCTTTTTGGTGCCACACCAAAACCGATACGCGACGCACTTCGGTTAACATCTAAAGGGAAAACAATCAACGGGACCACACTTGAAATCCCTGAAGCAACCACGGTTGTTGCAATGCGTTACCAAAATGGCATTATTATCGCCGGAGATCGACGTGCGACTGCGGGTACTGCTGTTGTCCATGACCGCGCTGAGAAAGTCCTTCCTATTGATTCCCATTCAGTTCTTGCTATCTCTGGAGCACCTGCAACGGCTTATGAGATAGCACGTGTCTTAAAACATTCATTCCAATACTTTCGGAGAAGCCAACTTCAAGAACTTAGTGTTGAAGGAAAACTACGTACTCTTTCACGGCTTATTCGTGATAATCTTCCCCTGGCGATGCAGGGTATCGGAGCAGTTATTCCCATATTTGCTTTGTATTCACCACAAACTGACGAATCGGAAAATGGCGGGAAAATTTACTTTTACGACGCACTTGGCGCACATTTTGAGAACGTGGATTTCGCAACGACAGGCTCCGGTTCAATCTGGATACGAGGGGTATTACGTTATCTTGACAGATGGGGTGATACCCGATTAGAAGATATGGATCAACGAATGGCAACAATCACTATATTAAGACTGCTTGATACTGCAAGTGAATATGATGCTGCGACCAGTGGTTACAACGCAAAAGCAGAAATATTTCCGACTGTCAAAACAATTACTCATCAAGGCATTGATACTCTGTCTGGAGATTTCCTAAAAGATTGTTATGTGGAGGCTACATAATGCGAGACCTGCCGTATCGTTGGATTGAAGCAATTCAGGACCGGCGCGATTATATTGAAGATCAGCTTAGACTCGGAAGTCCCGTTGTTGGATTACCTTATGAAAAAGGTAGCCTCCTTTTAACAGTGACGAAAGGTGCTCAGAAAATATTTGAAGTCCATGACCGAATTGCTCTCTCTGCAATCGGTCACCCTGCTGACATTGAACGGTTGCGGATGTTGGTTACAGATACAGCAAGCGTTCAAGCTTTCCAAAGTGCTACCGAAGATGTGAACCTACACAGACTAACACATTATGTGTTAGCACACACTTTTAAACAAGCATTTGAAGCGATTGTTGGAGAAGCATACATTATCAAAATGCTCCTCGTTGAAATCGGAAATGGTGATGCAAAAACACAATTTACCCATATTAATTACGATGGGAACGTTAACGTGCATCATGAGTCAGCAGTGATTGGCGGTACTTCGGAAATAGAAAATGCGATGCAAAACTATCTAACAAACGAACAATCCGATACAGAAACCGACCTTGCTACCACAATTCAATTGGCTCTCAAAACATGGGCTGTTGGTAGAGTATTAAGTCAACGTTTTGAAGAAGCAGAAGATGATACCGATGTTACCGAGGAACAGATAGACGAAATCATTAAGTCTGAATTAGATGAAGGTGAAATTGAGGTAGGCATATTAGATGATAGCCTATCCGCTGATACAAAATTTCGTATCCTATCTCAAGATGAAATTCAAGATTTAACTAATAAGTGATAGTCAAAGTCTGATTACCAAACATAAATTGGGGAACAAACCGTGTCATACAGAATAATGGGAATTGAAACCGAATTTGGGTGCATGATTCAATCTGAAGCGATTCAGCCCCAACGAATAAAAGTATCACCAGAAGGTATCGCTGCCCGTGTGAGAGACTATACTTTCAAAACACTTGAACTCGGTATCCCTGATCTCCATTATCGTGATTGGGGTGAGCCTCCTGGCAACGGTGGTTTCCTTTTCAATGGTGGTAGGCTATACATTGATATGGGACATCTTGAATACGCTACCCCCGAATGCGCAAACCTGTTTGACCTAATTGCCTATGATAAAGCTATTGAACATGTTATCAACGCAATTGTAAAAGACACAGGTCTGACCCCACACGTCGCATTCTACAAAAACAATATAGACCATTTCACTGGCGCAACGTTTGGATGTCATGAGAACTTTCAAGCGCGCCGTGATGTCCCCTTTTATAGAATCGTTATCCCTACTTTGCTTCCGTTCTTTGTAACCCGTCAAATATATGCCGGTGCTGGTAGAGTTGGTGGATACGATGACATCCTTGAATTTGGAGATGGACAATACAGCGTAGACGATTTTCTTGGATACCAAATATCACAAAGAGCCGATCACATCGTTACGGAAATTTATGAATGGATTCAGTTCAGTAGAGCGATTATCAATACACGAGACGAACCCTTAAGTGATTATACAAAATATCGTAGACTCCACCTGCTTGTTGGTGACTCAAACATGTCTGAGTATGCAACAGCACTGAAGGTTGGCACCACAGCACTTGTCCTTGATGCAATTGAAAAACATTTTGACATTCATGGTGAAATACTACCTATTCCAAATCTTGACCTAATCGATCCTATTGCTGCAATCAAACATATCTCTCGTGACACAACGCTTGAATGGAAAGTTGATCTGCAAAACGGTAGTACAGTTTCTGCTATTGACATTCAACGCGAATACCTGAACTTTGTTAAAGATGTGCTTCCTAATCGTGATGAAATTGCTGAGTGGATCATAACTGAATGGGGAAACGTCCTGAATGATCTTGAAAAGGATTGGACACGTCTTACAACACGACTTGATTGGGCAGCCAAGAAATGGTTTCTTGATGCATTTATTGCTGAAGAAGATCTCACATGGGATGACCCATGGCTCAAAAGTCTGGATTTGGAGTACCATAATATCGATCCAGATAGTGGCATTTTCTACGCACTACAAAGTGAAGGATGTATAAGACGTGTAATCTCAGATGAGCATATCAGTCATGCTATCAGCAACGCGCCTCGCGATACTCGTGCAAGGGTTCGCGGGTATCTCATGCGAAACCTAAAAAAACAGAAAATGCCATGTATTGTTGACTGGCACCACATCTATGCTGGTCAAACCGAATGCTTTGAAATGAAAGAACCTTTTGATACATCTGTGCCGAAAGCACAAATATGGCTCAAATCCCTCAGACTCCGACAAAGGATGTAAGGTTTCTTGCTAAAATAAGCAAAATACATAAATCGATACTTATTCCATTTTTCCCTTGACATCAACATTTTAATAAGATATAATTAAGCAATTATCGTCGTGAAATGCGGTTAGGAAGGTTTTCCGCTCCGAATATCGCATCATTACCAAGATAAAACCCTCCGATGTAATATGCAAAATTGATAGAGTAATATAGAACGTTAAACTTTTCAAGATAACTGCTAACCAAGTATTAGGAGGACAATTATGCCTCAACGAGACTGCACATCCACAGACTGCGAAGGATTTTATCGCAGAGACCTAATTAAAGCTGGTGTTTTAAGCTTTTTTGGCTTCGGTCTAACTGATTTCTTCCGATTGAGAGCTGTTGCAGCACCAACTGCTAAACCAGCCTCAGCAAAATCGGTTATCCTCGTCTGGTTAGGCGGTGGTCCAAGCCATCTTGATATGTGGGATCTCAAACCCAACGCACCGGAAGAGATCCGTGGTCTGTTCAAACCCATTCCAACGAATGTCAACGGTATTCAAATTAGTGAACATATGCCGAGGTTGGCAAAACAGGCAGATAAACTCTGTATCATACGCTCAATGACTTCTCCAGAAGCTGCACATGAACGTGGTACGCATTATATGATTACAGGTTATCAACCCTTGCCTGGTTTCGCTGTTCCTGGTCACGGTGCTGTTGTTGCCGAACTTAAAGAACAACGGAGTGCTTTACCACCTTACATCGCTATTCCTTCACCCGTTGCTTATGCTGGTGGTGGATTCTTAGGTGCATCGCTTGATCCGTTTTCTCCAGATGGCAATCCAGCAAGCAATAATTTCAAAGTCAGAGATTTAGAACCCCCAAGAGGAGTTACTTACGAACGCGTTGAAAGCAGAAAAGACCTGCGACAAGCAGTAGATAACGCCTTCAAGAAATACGAGGCAGGGAATCCAAAGGTTGAAGCGATGGATAATTTCTATTCCGCAGCATACAACCTTATGAGTTCCGAAGACGCTCGCGGTGCCTTTAACCTGAAAAAGGAACCGAAAGAGATCCGCGATGCGTATCGCAGAGACACTTTCGGACAAAGTTGTCTACTTGCTCGAAGACTTGTTGAAGCAGGAGTTAACTTCGTAACTGTCAGCAATGGTGGTTGGGATAACCACAACAACATCTTCTCGTCGTTACCGGGGAAACTCAACGCATTTGACCAGACAATGGCTACTTTGATTAATGACCTATCTGAACGCGGGTTACTTGAAAGTACACTCGTCGTTGCGATGGGCGAATTCGGAAGAACTCCAGTCATCAACCGAAACGGTGGACGTGACCACCACCCAAGAGTATTCTCTATTATGTTAGCGGGTGGCGGTGTTGAAGGTGGACAAGTTATCGGTGCATCCGATCCGTTTGGAATGGAACCCGCAGAAACACCTGTACGACCTGAAGACTTGTCAGCTACAATCTATCAAAGTCTCGGTATTGATTACAATCAGAGCATTGAATCTCCTGATGGTGTCCGTATCGTTCTTTCACGTGGTGGACGACCCATCCGGGGTGTCTTGTCTTAGACCTATATCATTCCTAATAAAGTGTAGCGTGAGGTCAACAGATCTTGTTGTCCTCACGTTGCTACTTGCATTCTGAATTAGTTGCAGAGTCTTTACTGAACTACAGAAAAGATAAAATCTGTAGTATTTATTACTCGTTTGTTGATTGTCATTTCTGTTACGATCTTTCCTATTAACTACCTACTTATTTTTGGCATAAATTAATCTTATAAAAATGCCGTGTAAAATAATAACAAGGTTGAGTTACTTGATGTCAATAGGATATGTTAACCAAATTATTAAGACTATGAAAAACAATATATTCTACACGCCACTTATTTTAATTTTGTTGTTTCTTACGCTGACTGCACCGCTTCTGATAATAATTCATGCAGACGAACATCAACTGAAAAAAGAACAAATACAATCTCCCATCTGGGCACTCGAATTTAGTCCTGATGGAAAGTCGCTTGCTGTGGGGAAATATCAGTGGGTGGAACTCTGGGATATAGAAACAAAAGAAATGGTCCACGTTTATGAACCACACTTAGGACGAGTCAGGTGTTTAGAGTTTTCATCAGACGGTAAGACGTTGTATGCAAGTGGTGGTCAGGCAGCACGTAACGGTGAAATTCGTGTGTGGAATGTTGACACAGAAGAACTCATCAATACGTATGAGATACATGCAGATACCATTGAATCAATTTCTATTAGTCCTGATAATGCCAAACTACTTACCGCAAGTATGGACGAATTTAGTGCTATTATTGACTTAGTTAATTTGGATGATACAAAGCCTTTAGACGATCAAGCAAAATGGTTAACCCAACACGTTGGTAGAGTGCTTTGCACATTATATCATCCCAACGGAGACTATTTTGTTACTGGAAGTGAAGATAAAACCTTAAAAGTATGGAATCCTGAAGACAATACGGTATTGGTCAGTTTTGATGGTAACGATGACTCGGTATATTCACTTGCCTATGCATCCCAAGAAAACCTTATTGTATCCGGTTCTGCTGATAATGTAGTTCGATCTTGGAGAATCACACAAAACAACGGGAATACTCGTGGTACTCTCGCCAGAAATTTCAGCGCGCATCAAGGACCTGTATATAGTGTAGACTGCGGTCTTCTGAATGACCAACAAATCATCGCATCAGGCAGTGCTGACACATCTGTGATTATATGGGATATTCTTTCTGGCAACAGACGTAGAACATTTAATCAACCTACTGATGCTGTTTATGCTGTTAAGATAAGCCCAGATGGTACTCATGTTGCTGCAGGCAGCCGTGATGGAATGGTGCGAATATGGGATATAGAAAATAATCAGTTAACCCATGAATTCTAACGTAGTTGAGTTTGAGCAGTATGAAAACATAATACTGAACATTCTGGAGGTAACATTCAATGCGTGTACAAAATAAGTATAATTATTTAGGTTGTCGTCAACACATCAATTTATTTTCAAGTTTTAGTGTGCAACGTATTCTTATTTTGGTACTTCTTGTTTCATTGTGCGCGCCTATTTCCGTTTTTGCCCAAGCAACTCCACGGTTGAATTCACTTTTTCCTGCTGGAGCACAAGTTGGTAAAATTGTTGAAGTGAAAATTCAAGGTTCAGATTTAGATGGAGCACATACCCTAATCGTTGAAGGTGACCCAGGTATTACTGGCACACTCAATGCGGGTGGTGGGAAAGTTGATGAAACACATAAACCAGTTTTTGAAGCAAATTGTGGTCAGTGTCATGAGTTACGTTCCCCAAGTAATCGTTCTATGACAGGAACACAGTGGGCAGCTGTTGTGAAACGGATGGTTAATGATAAAGGTGCTGAAATTAGTGAAGACGATCAAACAAAAATTACCCACTACCTAAAGTCTGCTGCGAAGGCAGCAGGAGGGATGACTGCTGAGTTAACGATTGCACCTGATGCACAAATCGGTACGCGTGAAATTCGTATCGTCGGAAAAAACGGTGCTTCAACCGCGTGGCCCTTTGAAATAACCGATGTCCCTGATACAATTGAGACTGAATCAAATAACGATACCGAATCCGCCAATGAAATACAATTGCCTATAATTATCAATGGAGTTGTCAATTCAGGTGGAGATGAAGATTTTTACACCTTTGAAGGATTAAAAGGAGAACGTTGTGTTTTCAACGTGAAAGCGTTTAGATATAACAACATCAGTCAACAATTTTTCAATCCTACTATTTCACTATTAGATTCGCACGGAACAGAACTTGCACGGAGTAACGGTTTCTATAGTCTTGATCCGCTAATTGACCACATACTACCTGAAGATGGTTTCTACTTTCTTCGTATCAGAGACTTGCTCTATCGTGGTAATCCAGATTCTGTTTACCGTTTAACAATAGGTGTTGTCCCATACAATACCTATATTTACCCAACAGGCGGAAAAATCGGCAGCAAAATCCAAACTACTATTGGTGGAGAAAATCTGCCAGAAACACAATTAGAGATAGACCTACCGAGTGATCAACAGCCTGGGGTAACGCTCATCCGTACCTCTTATGGCATATTCCCCTTTATTGCTAATGAGTATGACGAACAAGTTGAACTTATAGCAGAAGAAACTACCGAAAAAGAAGCTTCAGAGACCGCTGAAGATAACGAAACTCAAGCAAAAAATGCTGAATCTGAAATTCTTTTTCAAACAAAATGTTCGGTTTGTCATGAACTTCGTTCACCGAATAACCGTGCGTTAACAGCGGAGCAGTGGGAAGCAACCATCACTCGTATGGCGGAAAAAGATAACTCAGATATTACCAACACAGATCGTGACCGTATTATTGCTTTCGTTGCTGAAGAAGTCGTCCGCATGGGGCAACTGATTGCAAAACAGATTGAAAGTTCGCAACAAATTGATACCCCTGGTGCGATAAGTGGTCGTATTTCTAAACCGGGTGAAGTAGACTATTACCGCTTCACAATAGCTGAAGGATCACGCCTCGGTCCTTGGTGGGTTATCCATCCATTTGACAACACCGATGAAAAAGGATATGAGACCGTATATCCTCCTGAAGTAGAAATTGATCTCAAGAAAACGTACGTCGGAAAAGAAGGTAGAAGAATAAAATGGTATAGAACCAACACCAGAGGAGAGAACGTATTCTCCAGTGTTCCAGAAGACGATGTAACAGGATATGCTCTAACCTACTTTGAATCGAAGCGAGACCAAAAGTATATCTTATCACTCGGGTCAGATGATACGATTAAGATTTGGGTGAACGATAAACTTATATTCAGTAAGTACATACATCGACCTCTCAACCGTGGTGATGATGTGATTGAATTACCCGTCACCAAGGGAAGGAACAAGATTCTTGTTAAGGTTACGAACGGCTATGGTCCATGGGGATTTTTCGCTGATATCGGTGGATATTCTATTGATTTATCCGCAGAAAAACTGAATTCTCCGTTAAGTCCTTCACTAACGTTGTTAAACAGTGAAGGTCGAGTATTGAGAAATAACGCAGGTAGAGGTGGCAGACGTAATGCAATTATTGATTATAGTTTTGCACGTCCCGGTGAATACGCTCTACGCGTTGAAGATATTTCAGGGAAGGGTGGAGATGGATATGTCTATCATTTAGATATACGTCCAACCGTGCCAGACTTTGCTATGTCTGTTACACCCGACAACCCAAACATTGGTAGAGGTGGCACGGTCTTGTTGCAGGTCAATCTACAACGTCGGGTTGGCTTTACCGAACCAATCCTGCTTTCTGTTGATAATCTACCACAGGGTATTACAGCAAGCCAGAGTGCGATACTTACAGAAGGTGGAAATAATGTTGGGTATCTGACATTAACCGCTTCACCAGATGCTGAATTAGCACATAGCGTCGTCCAGGTGGTCGGTACTGTAACAACATCCTCCGGACATCAGATTAGACGCGCAGCTACACCTGTAGAGGTTTATCAGATTCGGAATAATGATCAAACAGTTCAACGAAATAGCACTGTCGTCAGTGTTACTGAGAACACTCCTATCATCGTATCCGCAACTCCAGATGAAATTACTGTAACACCAGATGGTCCGGTTGATATTACCGTCAAAGTTGATCGTAAAGGTGGCAACCGTCAGAATATGAACTTGACAATCGTTGGATTACCATTTGGTGTAAGAACCCAACGAGATACAACTGTACTTAGAAGGGGCACATCTGAAGCAACAATAACGCTTCTTCCTAACATAATTTCAGGTGGTAGGGATGAATTACGTCGAAACCCATTCTTAGGAAACAAACAAACGAGACCTCATACCTTTGTTATAAACGTCTCTGTTGGAAACCGACGTATAGCAAGTAGTCCAGCTGTAAAACTCTGGCTTGGAGACACATCAAATTCCGATGAGCAAGCAAAATTAGAATGATATTAACGTTACTCCCCATATTTTGTCATAGTATAAAAAACACGAAGATTAACCATACGTCATTTCTTGGTGTAGATACTTAAAACTGATAGGCGAGGTCCCATTGAATGTATTAATGATGCATTTGATGAATAGGCATCTCGCCTCATATTTTGTTTAAATCACGTTTACATTAGATTTTCTATTCATTTTAGGAGGTGTGAATGTCAGGATATTATCGATTCCCAACTATTTCAAATGAAACTATTGTATTTGTTTGTGAGGATGATTTATGGACAGTTCCAATCAGTGGTGGTGTTGCCCGTAGACTCACATCTAATCTTGGATCAACAAGTTCACCACAATTATCACCAAACGGTGAACTCCTTGCATTTGCTGGACGGGAAGAAGGTCCAGCGGAAGTCTACGTCATGCCAGCACTCGGTGGAGAAGCAAAACGACTTACATATCAAGGAAGTAATGTTAGTATAGTCGGATGGGATGCAGCTGGTGAAAATATTCTATATTCCAGTGGTGCTGGGTCAGCATTCGGTGCATGGATATGGAGCATTTCCCCTGATGGGGGAGAACCGCAACGACAACCGTATGGACCCGCTAACCACATTGCTTTCGGAAGTAATGGAGGCGTAATACTCGGTAGGTTAACACGCGAACCAGCACGATGGAAACGTTATCGTGGTGGAACAGCAGGTCAACTCTGGATTGATAATGAAGGTGACGGACAATTTCAGCTGTTTTCCCCTGTAGATAGTAATTTTACGACACCGATGTGGATTGATGATCGTATCTACTTCATATCTGATCACGAGGGGATTGGAAATATATATTCATGTCTAACCTCTGGCGATGATATGAAACGGCACACACATCAAGAAACATATTACTGTCGCTCGGCGCAAACAGATGGCACACGTATCGTCTACCATGCTGGTGCGGACTTATGGGTCTACGATATTGGTGATGATACCAATCACCAAGTTGAAGTGGATTTTCGGAGTCCACGTATACAACGTCAACGCAAATTCGTCAGTGCTTCAAAGTATCTACAAGCGGGTTCGCTATCTTTTGATGGACGTTCTATTGTCTTGACTTCTCGTGGTAAGCTTTTCACGATGGCAAATTGGGACGGTGCTGTCCTGCAACATGGAGTGCGAAACGGTGCTCGTTACCGATTACCACAATGGTTGAACGATGGAAAACGCATCATTACACTTTCCGATGCTGGGGGTGAAGAAGCATTAGAAATCCACACCTGCGATGGTAGTGAAGAGATACGTCGTTTGGACGACCTTGATATCGGTCATGTTAGAACTTATGCTGTCTGTCCAAAAGGTGATAACTTAAAAGACCAAATATTTGTCGTAAACAACCGATTTGAACTTCTACATTTAGAACTTGAAACATCAGAACTACGTGTGCTTGATAAAAGCATATATGGTCGTATACAAGGAACAAGTTGGTCACCTGATGGAAAATGGATTGCTTACGGTTTCCCGTCAACAGAAACAACGTCTTCAATCAAGCTTTGCAATGTGGAAACCGGAGAAACAACGTATATCACGCAACCAGAATTCACAGATTTCGCACCTTCCTGGGATCCTGAAGGTAAATACCTGTATTTTTTATCACGACGCGAATTCGAACCTGTCGGTGACGCTTTACAATTTGAACTTAGTTTTCCTATCGCTACTCGACCAATGCTGGTGACATTGCAGAAAGAATTACCGAACCCCTTTTTGCCTTCTTCACCATCACCTGAAGAGGAAAAAGAAAAAGAGAATAAGGAAAATGAGGACAATAACGGTGAAGAGAAATCTGATGAAACAGAAGGTAAATCCAAAGAAGAAAAAGACGACAAAGAGATACAACACTTAAAAATTGAGTTGGATGGTATTGAACAACGTGTTGTGGCTTTCCCGTATACACATGGGATGTATGGACAAATTGCAGGGATTAAGGGTAAAGCACTCTTCACTTCATCTCCTGTTCAGCATGCAACTAATGCGCCAGGTGATGAAGAATCCAGTGCTAAAGGGAAACTACATTCTTACGATTTCAGAGAACAGAAGAAAGAGGTACTCGTATCTGACATATCATCTTTCATACTTTCAAGAGATTACAAAAACCTATTATACCGCACCGGAGATCGGATGCGGGTAGTAAAAGCTGGTAAGAAAGTTGAGGATGGTCAAAAATCTGATAGCAAAGGTGGATCAAATCGACATACTGGTTGGATAGATCTCAACCGCGTGCGACCTTCTGTTATCCCAACTGCTGAATGGAAGCAGATGTATCGCGAAGCATGGCGACTTCAACGCGATTATTTCTGGACTGAAAATATGTCCAATGTTGATTGGGAAAATGTTTATCAACGCTATCTACCATTATTGGATCGTATAGCGACCCGTGCAGAATTCTCTGATTTAATGTGGGAGATGCAAGGGGAACTGGGTACATCACACGCGTATGAATCTGGCGGGGATTACCGAAGTTCACCCAGCTACGGACAAGGATTCCTCGGTGCTGATTTTGTCTACGATGAGGAAAATGAAGGCTATCGCATTACACACATAGTACGTGGTGATACTTGGGTCGAGAGAAGAGATTCACCGCTGAATGCACCGGGTATTAACATCCAAGAAGGTGACATTCTGCTTGATATTGGTGGTCAACCTTTGAGCCAAAACGTCTCTCCAGGTGAGTTATTGGTCAATCTGGGAGGACAAGAGGTGCAAACCACCTTTAAGAATGCAAGCGACGGTGAAAAACGCGTTGTCACGATCAAAGTACTCAGAGGTGAAAGCGAATTACGTTACCGCGAATGGGTCGCGCAAAACAGAAAATACGTCCATGAAAAAACTGATGGTAAAGTGGGATATGTACACATACCTGATATGGGAAGACGCGGATATGCTGAATTTCACCGCGGATATTTGTCTGAAGTGAGTTATCCCAGTCTGTTAATTGACGTTCGATACAACGGTGGAGGTAATGTATCGCAACTGATTTTAGAAAAGTTATCACGTCACCGTATTGGCTATGTTATTCCACGGTGGGGTACACCTAATTCTTATCCTACAGCCTCTGTATTAGGTCCAATGATAACCGTTACCAACGAAAATGCTGGTTCCGATGGGGACATATTCTCTCACTGTTTCAAGTTGATGAAGTTAGGGAAACTAATTGGTAAGCGAACGTGGGGTGGTGTTATCGGTATTTCACCACACCAAGGATTTGTAGATGGTGGGAACACTACACAACCTGAATATTCATTCTGGTTCGAAGATGTGGGTTGGGACGTTGAAAACTATGGGACTGATCCAGACGTTGAAGTGGATTACCGTCCACAGGATTATATGGCAGATGGTGATCCGCAACTGGATAAAGCGATAGAGATTCTTCTCCAAGAGATGGAAGAGAACCCGCCCGAGCTCCCCGATTTCGGTGACCGTCCAATCTTAACGCTGCCAACATTACCGAAAGCAGAATAATGTCAATCTAATGTACTGATCATAAGGCGCGCTTCTACAGCGCGCCTATTCCATTAAATGTAATACCATTTCTAATAGATTACATGTCATTAGCGGTTTTTACAAAATATGGGAACCCCGTAAGTTTAGCAATCATAGTGTTGGAATAAGTTCGAAGTATCTCTGACACTTTTGTCTGCATGTCCTCAAGAGTTTCATACA
>JAJDWI010000154.1 GCA_022825665.1 Candidatus Poribacteria bacterium | reverse complement strand
CCTCGTAAAAAAAGTATCTGGGTCGCGCATTTGGGGAATAATACGGACCCTGTTAGTCGTGCTTTGGCGGACACCCATGCAGTTGCTGCAAGGTAAACTTGGCTTAAACCCAAGTGAGTCTCCTATAAGGAGATAAAAGATACCCACATCTTCAAAATACGCAAGGCGTGAGAAGATGACCTAAGGAACCCCAATCCTTTAGGTTTGGGAGCCGTCAGACATATATTTTCGTATAATTATGCAGTAAATCCAATTTCAAAAAAGTAATGTGCAAAACTTAGCAACTTTGCTTATCGGTTATCGGTTTAATCTAAGAGATAATATTCACAACTATAGTATGAATTTTTTGAAGAAATCAGAGAATTGATTTTCCACTAACATGTTTGGTAGGGGAAGTAAACGTTAAATGAATTCACTCAATGAATTATACCAACTCTATCTTATCAAATACGACATTTTCTGTCAATAAAATTATTATGTATCTTTAGTTTTTAGTACATCTGAAACAATATGAAGGGCTAAAGAATAGTTTAACCGTTTAGTCCGTAGGTTGGAGCGAGTGTAGTTATCTCCAAAACGTATAGTTTTATTAACTACCTATGTTGAAGGTCATTTTGCTTGCTTCCGACCTACGAGTGTCAAATCGGACTTTGCACACTCAACTATGGTTGTCCATGAAGCAAATCCGGTAATTCAGCAAGACTCCGTATCGTCTCTTTCCATCTCCCTTGTTGTGAACCTTCCCTGTCAATGAGTATCGGACGAATTCCCACGCCTTGTGCGCCGATAATATCTGCTTCAAATGTATCGCCTACATGAACGGTTTCTTCAGGTGTAACACCAACTGCATTGAGCGTGTAGTGGAAAATATGAGGGTCTGGTTTTGCGGAACGGACACGCGTATCGTGTGATGCGGTGATCACATCAAAATACTTGGCAATACCTAAACGTTCGGCAAGCGGGTCTAATGGTGTATCCCAGTTAGAGACAATTGCTAACTTGTAACCATCACCATGTAATTGTTGGAGTGTTGGTAACGTGTCATTATATAACGACGCGACGTTTGCCGCAAAGAGTGAATGTCCAGCTTGTAATAATTCCCAAGCCATTTGGTCTGCATGTTCTTTTACTCCGAGTTGACGAATAAATTCGCAATAACTTTTTACAATTGCATCCATCGTTTCAAGAATTGAGTGTGCGGATGGGTCTGTGTCTGATGCCTCTGCAAATAGATTTTGGACTGCTACTGAATACCGATTCCAATCAATTTCAAAGTGATACCTATCTGCGATTTTCTGCAGACTATCCTCAAGTGGCAACCCCCATACACCTAAAGTATAATAGAAATCAAAGAAAACTGCTTTAATCATAATTACTAATATTTATCCTTCAATGTATCGGGTTGGATCGGGAATGCCAGCATCCTCAAAACCTTTTTTACGTAGTTGACAACTATCACATCTACCACATGCTCTTCCGTCCATATCTGGATCATAACAACTCAGTGTAAGACTATAGTCAACACCCAATTCCACTCCAATTCTGATTATTTCTGCTTTTGTTTTATCAAGCAAAGGTGTGCGAATGATTATTTCATTCTTACCTTCAACCCCAACTTGTGTTGCAAGGTTTGCCATTTTCTGATATGCCTGTATATATTCTGGACGACAATCAGGATATCCACTGTAATCGATAGCATTCACACCGATGAAAATTGCATCTGCTGTCAGCACTTCTGCCCATGCAAGTGCATAAGAGAGGAAAATTGTGTTTCGAGCGGGGACATAGGTGATAGGAATACCACTTTCTGATTGTGAATCAGGATTATATTCAGGTACTTCAATATCGTCAGTTAGTGCGGATGCACCGAAAAGGCGTAGGTCTATATTTATTATGGAGTGTTGTTTTGCATTAAGCGACTTTGCGAGATTTGCTGCACATTGGAGTTCTGCTCTGTTCCGTTGACCGTAGCGAAAACTCATAACATAACAATCATAGCCTTCGTTTCGCGCGATTGCTAAGATGGTGGTCGAATCTAATCCACCACTCAGAAGAACAACTGCTTTTGGTGGGTCATGTGTAGGATTGAGAGATGTAGTATTTGTAGCCAATTTGATTCTTTTTATGGGACGACATTATGTCGTCCCATTTCAGGTTTATAGGTTATTCACTTTCAAATTCAAGTTTTGCAAAACGGAGAAAAATACCTCCACCTGGTCTTGCCAGAGGACCGTTGATAGCTAAACATGCGATCACATGTGTCGCACCCGGTTCAGCGTTATCAGTTACAACGACGCGTTGCGGTGCATTGAAACCAGAAGCAGCACCACGTCCAGATTTTCCAAAAGCTAAGTCAATTTCACCGTTGACCCATACCTCACCGTAATCATCTATACAAGTATGAAACCAGACCTTTGAACCAGCAACGGACTTTCCATCAACTTCTTCAGGAATAGTGACAGTAATCCGGTACCAACCGAAGCAAAGACCTTGTAGGACAATTTCTTGGATATTATCACACACATCCCAGCCTGAATCGTCATAATCACCAAGGCGAGCTGGTGAGTCTGCCATTAGATTAACTAAGCCACCATTAGGTTCACCAGGAACGAGTCCTTCTGCAAACTTCCATTGTGAATTTGTTAATTCAAGGTGTTCAGCATTTTCTAAATCAAGTTCAGCAATAATCATAAATGTTCCTTCCTAAGTTTATATTGTGTATGCCAAAGTTTGTAGGCGATACAAGTTGAACCAATCAGGAATAATCCTGCGACAATAAATGGTAAATGTATTGAGATGGTAATAAAAACACCGCTTGCGACATAACCAAGTAGAAATCCCGTACTCCATGCAAGATGTGTTATACCTACTCCGTGTCCTTTTTCATGGGATTCTGTAAACTCATTGATAAACCGTGGTATAGTAGTAGAAAGTGCCCATGCAGCACCTGTACCAAGAATACCGAATATTTCCAAACCAACTAAAAAATCGTGATAAA
This sequence comes from Candidatus Poribacteria bacterium, assembly GCA_022825665.1. Taxonomy (GTDB): domain Bacteria; phylum Poribacteria; class WGA-4E; order WGA-4E; family WGA-3G; genus MSPOR6. The sequence continues at coordinate 11,166 of JAJDWI010000154.1, read as the reverse complement.
ATACCAGACCAAAGGCAAGTATTGTAACAAATACATTTGCTACTAACGCAGGAATTCTGTGACCCACTACATCACATATTTTACCTGTAACGAACTGGCATGCAAATGCAAATAATAGGCTAACTGCACCATAGTAACCTGTGACTTTTTCTCCTGCGATATTTTTTATCAAGATCGGCATGAGCAGGTTCACAGAACCCCAATAATATGTTGGAAAAATGCGTAGACCAATAAGCATCCGTATGTTAGATCGACGGCATAAGTTAATGTAGTTTCCAACGTTTAATGTAGATTTCCATAACCCATCTTTTCTCTGTTGTCCGTTTTCATTGTGTTGTCTAAGCCGAGGTAGAAAAACACAAGCACATACAAACATTATACCAGACAGTAAAATTGCGCCAATTCCGAATGCTTGATAGTTGAATCTGTGAATTATTTCTCCTGCAATTGCATTTCCGATTGCACTACCAACTGTACTACTGATAAAATATAGTCCTGTAGCAAACCCTAAACGTTCCGATGAAACAGAACTGATAAGATAAGATTGTCCTCCTGCTGTTTTGAAACCTGATGCTATTCCTTCATAACAGAGAATACCCCAAATAAATAACGGTATTTGTGTTGTAAAAAGACTCCCAATAACCACCGCCCCTGTAATACCGATGAGTAAAGTGGGTTTTCGTCCGAATCTGTCGCTTAACGTTCCTCCAATTAGTGCGGTTATTCCTCCCAGACCTATAGGTATCGCACGTATTAATGATGCAAATAGAGGATTTTCATCTAATACTGCTACTGCATAAACCGGGAAGAAAAAATGAACGGGTCCGGTAATTAATCCGATAACAAACACGACGAGACATAAAGAAAAAAATCCTCGCGTCCACATCAGATTAAACCAGTAAATTGTTCCATAACAAAAGCCTGATTAAATGTTGATATTTTATTACCATTACGAACTTATCCGAAGCAAACTATCTGTAATATTAGGGGCAGCAGTTCCAAGACCACAAGCACTTGTTGCCTTCATCACCGATCCGATTTCGGTAATCAGTTCCTTCGATTTTGTATTAATTGGATCAGACAATAATTCCGTGAGTCTATGTGTACCTATGCGACATGGAAAACATTTCCCACAAGATTCTTCAGCGAAAAATTCCATTGCATTGTGTGCAACATCAAGCATATTTCGTGTATTGTCAAAGACCATTATACCACCTGCCCCGAGCATCGCACCAACCTTTTGAAAACTCGGTTCATCAATAGTGATGTCTAATTCATTTTCACCAATAAATCCACCTGACAATCCAGCGGAAGTAATTGCTTGAATAGTCCGTCCTTCATAAGGTCCATCTGCCCAATCGTATAGTAGTGTTTTTAGTGGTAGTCCAAACGGAACTTCGTAATTCCCCGGTTTTTGTATGTCTCCTGATAGACTAATGATCTTTGTTCCTGATAGATTCTTATCATAGCTCAGGTTTTTATACCATTTAGCACCGTTTCGTAGAATCTGTGTTGCAGCGGCAAGTGTCTCTACATTGTTGACTACAGTAGGTAAGTTTTCAAAACCGTGTGTTACTGGGTAGGGAGGTCTATTTCTGGGAAATGGATGTTTTCCTTCCAAACTATTCAGCAGTGAACCTTCTTCTCCACACACATAAGCCCCTGCTCCACGTCTGATATAGATTTGAAAGTTAAAATCCTCTCCAAGTATGTTGTCTCCAAGGAATCCTGATTCTTCTGCTTCTGAGAGTACACGTTCAAGTGTGTTCAAGGTTTCAGGATATTCATATCTGAGATAGATAAAACCCCGTGTTGCACCTGTCGCGTAAGCTGCGAGTATCATTCCTTCAATTATAAGATGTGGTGCATAATCAAGAATGACCCTATCTTTGAAACAACCGGGTTCACCTTCATCTGCATTACAAACAATAGTTTTTGGTTCTCCCGGTGCATTTAAGACAGATTCCCATTTCATACCTGTGGGGAAACCTGCACCGCCTCTACCAGCCAGCTGACTCTCTTTTAGTGTATCAATAACTTCAGTGGGAGTTTGTGATTTTATTCCATTTTTTAAAGCATCATACCCACCCTTGTGTTGATAACCTTCAATTGTGTTGTAATGTGGTTCGCGGATATCTGCAAAGATACATTCTTCACCACTACTTGGGTAGGGTGGTGGTAAAGGTGTAAGATGAACCTTGAGTTTGTCTGCCATTCTACCTGTGAATACTTGATGACCTTTTAGAACGGGAACGCAATCATCACATCTTCCAGCACACGGCATTGGTATTGCATCCTCGGTTTTCAATTCTTTAAGGATTTCTAAACCGCCTTGTAATCTACAAACAGGACCAGTACAGACGCGCGGTGCGTTTTGTCCTGGTGCTTCTCGTGCGAAATGATGATAAAAGGTAAGAGTGCCATATAATTCGGCAAGTGGAATTCGCAATCCAACTGCAATATTGCGTAATGCTTCTTCAGTAATAAAACCGTCTCTGTCATGGAAAGCATGTAATATGCTAAGAAGTGGAGCAGGTTCCTCACACCATTTTGCAATCAGTTCCGAATTTGTTGCCATCTATTTGTCCAATATCATTACACTAATATCTTTTTAAACTACGAATTTTGTTTTTCGTTGGAATTCTCCTATTCTTATAAACCGTAATTAGAGTATCAAATTTTGATGTTGTGGTCAACTTTTTTATATATAACAGAAAATTAGTATAAGTATATCTAATGATTGGAGGCAGTTGATACTAACTCCAACATACGAACTGAATTCACTATAAACACACTGAACAATTCAACGTCAAAAATAAAATACCTTTTTGAGCAATATATTACTGCCCTGATTAACTGGGGCAGGAAGGATTCTAACAATTCGTAGTCTACTTGGTCTCAAGAAATACGTTAAACAATATCAATACGCAGTTTTGATCAGTTTCATCCTTGTGGTTCTGACAAATGGGTTACTGCTGATCAGTCCAAAAATCTTACAAACATTTTTTGATGAGTTGGAACAAGCGTATAGAGATATAAACATCACCGTATCTCATGATCGGATATTGCTTTTTGCCTCACTCCTTTTTGGAGTAGCACTGATCGGTGGGATAATACGTTTTGCACAAAGACGGATTATCCAAGGTGTTGCTCGTAAGATAGAATTTCATCTCCGCGCCGACTTTTTTCTCCATCTTCAAAAACTCTCCGCATCATATTACGATAATGTCCGAACAGGCGATTTGATGACGCGTGCTACGAGTGATCTGAACGCAATTAGGATGGTTCTTAGTAGTGCGATTATGTACACTGCTGATGCTACCGTGTTTTTTGGCTTGGCACTTGTCATTATGCTTCGTATTGATGCAAGTTTGACACTTGTCGCATTGTTACCCTATCCGATTCTTGCATTGATTATTCGTTTCCTTGGTAAGCGATTACATGCGCGTTATGAACGCATTCAAGATGCCTTCTCAGTGATGAACACAAAAGTGCAGGAAAATTTATCTGGTGTCCGTGTTGTGAAAGCATATACATTGGAAGCAAATGAAATTGATCATTTCAATGAATTAAATCAAGAATTTGTCCAGCGCAACCACATGCAGATTAGATTAATGTCTTTCTTCTTTCCGTTATTCCGTTTTCTGCCAGGAATTGGTATTGTTGTGCTGCTGTGGATGGGTGGACTCCATGTTATTGATGGAAAAATAACACTTGGTGATTTTGTTGCATTCCAAGCATACCTTATGATGCTTGTACGTCCTATGATTACACTCGGTTTCATTGTTAATACCTTTGAACGAGGTGCAGCATCTATGGATAGGATCAATGAAATCCTTAACGAAGAACCAGAAATATATGACTCCGATCATGTCAAATGGAATATAAAAAGTATTGAAGGTGAAATAGTATTTAAAAATCTGAATTTCTCCTATACGGATGGACAAACCGTTCTAAAAAATATAAATCTAAAGGTCAACAAAGGCTCTACACTTGCGATTGTCGGGGGAACTGGCTCAGGAAAATCTACATTTGTAAATCTTATTCCGCGCATACGTCAAGCAGAACGGGGAACCATATTTATTGATGGCGTTGACATACAGGATATACCGTTAAGTGTTCTACGTTCAAATATCGGGTTTGTGGAACAGGAACCATTTCTATTTTCCGACTATTTACGGAATAACATCGCTTATGGAATGGAAACACCGAATGACGATGAGATTAGAGAGGCAGCACACACAGCAGACCTGTTAGCACAAATTGAAGAATTTCCTGATGGATTACAAACATTACTTGGTGAACGTGGTATGACTATATCAGGTGGACAAAGACAACGTAGTGCTCTTGCACGCGCGATATTAATCAAACCAAAAATACTAATCCTTGATGACGCATTTGCAAATGTTGATACACAGACTGAGGACACAATACTAACCAGACTATCGAAAATAATGAAGGATAGGACAACGATACTTATATCACATAGAATTTCAACAGTAAAAGCTGCAGATCACATAATCGTTTTGAACGACGGTAGCATTGTGGAGTCCGGAACGCACGACCAACTTCTAAATAAAAATGGCATTTACGCAGGTATATATGAAACACAACTCCTTCAGGATGAACTTGAGGAACTTTAGCGAGGTATATATAGATGTTTGGTATGGGAAGTAACCTATATGAATATAGCGATGAAGAGGACAACATCGGTAAGGTGTATGACCGTGAGTTAATGAAACGACTCATCGCATATCTCAAACCCTATAAGTTCCAACTGGTTGTTATTGCATTTCTAATGGTTGGTACAACACTATCGCGTTTAGTTGGTCCCTATCTGATGCAAATTGCTATAGATCGACATATTATACCTGGTGAATTAGAAGGATTGGGTTTGATCGCAGCTTTTCTCGTTATGGGATTGATAGGTGAATTTTTGTTTTCCTATTTTGAAGAATATCGTATGCAAATGGTTGGTCAACATGTAATGCGTGATTTACGTCATACGTTGTTCTCACATTTGCAACGTTTGGACGTGCAATACTTTGATAAAAATCCTGTTGGTAGGCTGATGACACGTGTCATGGGAGATGTGCAAGTTTTAAATGAACTCTTTACATCCGGAGTCATAACAGTATTTGGAAATTTGTTGAGTATTCTTGGGATAATGGTGGCGATGCTGCTTTACAACTGGAGACTGGCGTTTGTAACGTTCGCGGTAATCCCTATAATCTTTGGTGCAACACTTGTCTACCAAATTTATTCGCGCCGAGCATTTCGTGAACAACGTAAGCAGTATGCCCGAATCAACGCATTTCTGCAGGAGAATATTGTTGGAATGACAACAATGAAATTGTTTGCACAGGAAAGGCGTAGCTATCTGCGTTTTAATGAACGGAACCGTCGATACCTCGCAGCGAATCTCAATAGTATTTTCTATTTTTCTATTTTCCATCCCTTGATTGAGGTGACAGCATCGCTGGCAACTGCTGTTATTATATGGTTCGGTGGTGGTCAAATTGTACAAGGCGCGTTGACATTTGGGGTTTTAGTTGCATTCATTCGCTATGCTGAACGATTCTTTTGGCCCATCAGAGAACTCAGTGAGAAATATACCATTTTCCAAAACGCGATGGCATCATCTGAACGTATCTTCCAACTACTTGATACTGAACCAGATATTGTTTCTACTACAGAAAAACGGGGCATAAAAACGTTGAAGGGTGAGATAGAGTTTCGTAATGTCTGGTTTGCATATAACGACGAGGATTATGTTTTACGAGATGTATCGTTCAAGGTGAAACCGGGTGAAAAGGTTGCACTTGTAGGACATACAGGTGCCGGTAAAACTTCAATCATCAATCTACTATGCCGATTCTATGAGATAAACAAAGGACAAATTTTGATTGATGGCGTAGACTTACGTGACATGAATTTGGAGGAACTACGTAGTGCGATTAGCATTGTTCAACAAAATATCTTCCTATTTTCCGAAACCATTGAACGGAATATCAGTTTGGGGAATACCTCTATTCCAACGCAACAAGTTGTACAAGCATCAAAAAATGTCCATTTAGATCATTTTGTCCAAAAAATGTCTGACAAATACGAAACAGAAATCAAAGAGGAAGGAGGCGGATTATCTGTTGGACAGAAGCAGTTAGTTGCCTTTGCGCGTGCATTAGCATCAAATCCAAGTATCCTTATTCTCGATGAGGCTACCTCAAGTGTTGACACAGAAACCGAGATATTAATTGAAGATGCCCTCAGTCGGTTGATGGAAGATCGCACATCGGTAGTAATTGCCCATCGTCTATCTACAATACAGAATGCAGATAAAATAATTGTGATGCATCGTGGAGAAATCCGTGAGATTGGTACACATAACGATTTGCTACAAAAAGGTGGGATCTACTATCGTTTGTATCAGTTGCAATACAAAGGACAAGAAGGAAGATAGTAATTCTATTTCTTATGATATTGTCCAACTATAAGCATCAATTTACGGAAGAGATACGTTTGTAATCGCTTAATTCATTGCGCCTCGGACATTATCGTAGGGGCGAGGTCTCCTCGCCCGAATGCTCACGTAAATCAGAGCGAGCAAAGCGACCTTCGCTATATATTATGTCTGAACCAGGATTTTCAAATCAACGGTATGAATGCCATTATGAAGATTAATTTATTCTTTCGGTAATTTTAATTTCCCAATACCTGTAGGCGCGCTTTGTAAGCGCGCTGGAAGAGGCTATAATATCAAATTACCGAATTTATTTCTTAATCTTCATTAGGCATTCCCCGGGATTTCAGGATTTTCAGGATAAGAGATTTGTATTCCAAATTCCTTTGCAAAAAGTAGCCTATCCTCCTTTACAACGGAACATATATGCACCAACTCCTAATCCTGTCCATCTTGTAATCCTGAAAATCCTGGTTCAGACAACAAGCGATTCAGACAAGCAAGAATCATTAAATTGATGCCTATGGTTCGATAAACCAACCCAACCTACAGCGGTAATTGGATTTAATTATCAAACTCACGTTACAGTAATATAGAGCAGATTTACCATGTTTCACATATTTAAGAATGTTTTTCAGCAATTCAAACAACATCAATGTCTACATCAAGCTGCATCGCTTACGTTTACATCATTGCTATCACTTGTTCCTTTATCAGCTGTTGCCCTTTTTCTTTTAAATACTTTCGGTGTAGTAAACAACGAGGATTCTCCACTGATTGCTACACTTAACAATTATCTACCAAGTTATCGGGCAGACGAAATAGTTTCTGGCATCTCGGAATTTACGAATAGAAACCTTACCGGACTTGGGGTTGGTGGGTTCTTATTCTTTCTTGTAATATCTCTGATCCTATTCATTTCCATTGAAAACCACTTCAATCATATATGGGGAAGTCCTCGTAGACTTCCATTGATGCGAGCATTTCAAAAATACTTAGTTTTCTGCATGCTGTTGCTAATTGGACCTCTGGTAATCTGGCTCATTTTTTCACAGGTTAGGAATGTGTTGATATCTAACCTGTTTCCTTGGATTTCTGTCTATTTTTTGTTTTTCGTCATGTATATTGCATTTCCCAACACTTCCGTTAATTGGATATCTGGATTGATTGGGGCATTAGTTTCCGGTACACTTTTCCAAATTGCCCGAAGTGTATTTGCATATTACTTTGAATTGGTTTGGCAAAATTATTCAGACATCTATGGAACATTTGCAATGCTAATAATATTAGCAATATGGATTTATGCAACTTGGACAGTAATACTATTTGGGGTTGAGGTATCTAATACAGTCCAACGTTCAGTATTTACTAAGAAAAAGTATGGTAAATTTCTAAATGATCATAGCGAATTAATTAATGTTCCAGGCATTATCTCGTTGTATCTCATAGTAGCGAAACACTTCAATAAAGGGAAAGGGGCATGTTCAGCATCAGATGTTGCTACTACTGCAAAGGTATCTGAAACACTGGTTCAACAGATATTTGAATGTTTCAAAGCAGCTAATCTACTGTATGAAGTAGAAGGAGATACAAAAGGATACATTCCTGTCAGATCGTTAGATACAATAACACTTGACTCTCTGATTGTTTCAGTTGATGATGAACTGACAAAACATTTTACAGAGGAGTTAAAGGTATCACCGGAGTTGACCAAAATTTTTACTGATCTTCAAGAATCTCAAGTTGATAAACTAAAAGATATTACAGTGAGTTCTATTTTAGATGATTTTAGTTGATACTAAACGTAGATGTGAATCTATAATCTATAATTAAAATATCATCAATGCCATACAATATATGTAGGCATTTTCAAAACAAGTCCAATCAGACTCCACACACAGCCAAGCGTATAATCCCCTAAGATTAAACCCAAGAAGAATGGTACAGCTTGGCGGTACAACTTAACGCCACCAATTTTTAACACTGTCGCTTTTGCTAACCAACTAAGAAAAATCGGAAACCACAACCTACCCATTCCTGTACCACTGACCAACACATAACCTCCTGGATGTAGGGGCCACCAAAGAAAACGCACCTTCATAATCATAAGGAATATAGTAAATAGAAAACTACTGCTAATTACACCGAGTTCTGGGACGCTTGCCTCCCGTGGACTGACAAGCCATGTATGCAATCGATTGAACGTCTCCCACCCCATATAGACGATCCAACCGCGTGCCTTACTTCCTGCACCCATATCATATAACACATGTAGATATGCCCAAAAAGTAATCAATATACCGAAAACTATTGCTAATATCATACCTATCAGAAGCTGCCGATAACCGATTCTACTGCGCTCTGCTAAACGAAATGCCTCTAACTCACTCGGAGTAGGATGTGCACGGAAACACCGAACAAATGGATATAGAAATGTTAGACCGGTTAAGTTACCTAATCCGAGTCGTCTTGTCCCTAAACCTAATACCATTGTCCGACCGGGATCCACAAGAATTAACTGATGTAATGGAGGTCCAATTTCTGCCCGTATCCTTGTTATACCCAGAATCATTGGGAAGTATAGCAAGAAAAATAATCCGATTGCCCATAATGCCATACCCATTTGAAAACAGAAAAAGAATAGAAACAATATTCCAACAGTAAACAACAATGCTGCAGACCGATATCGCATCGGTTCAGTGGAATCGTCTGGAGGAGATACGCCGCGTGGTTGTGGAATACCAAATACCTTTCTTATGATGCGACTATAATAACGTCTTCCCATCCATAACGGTATGCACCCAAACGCAAGCCAAGCACCAGTTTGCTGTTCAAGGTTGTATATGTTTCTCGCTCCAAACATATCAGTTACGACAAGTTGCACACGGGTTAGCACCCAGAAGAACCAACAGGAAAACGAAAGATCCAACGGAGTAAAAAACATCAATCCAATGCTAAATGGATAGAAGGAGATATTGATAGGACCCATCGCACTCCACGGTTTGGCACTGAATTGACCAAGACGTTTGTTTCTGATTGGGAGAGATGGGATTTCAGGAAATAGAAAACTCAAGCCATTTAGTAGTTCAACACTTGCTGCAAGTGCAAATCCGAGCCACATCCAAGGTGAACTAAAGAATCGTTTTGGGTTACTGGTTAATGCTAAGGGCAATTGAACAATAGGATAGTTGAGCCGTTCATTCTCTGTCCACTGCTTACGGAGAAATATAGTAACTGCCAACAAGGTCAACCATAGCGCAATTACAAAACTGGACCAAGCGAGAACGGGAGGAATCCATGCATTGAGAGTATCAGGATTATAAAATGTGGAATCTCCGTTATAGAACCCATCAAGAATACGTGGATTTTTGACAGCAATCCAATCTGGAATGTTGTTCCCAAAAAGAGACAACCATTCATTTTCAGGAGAAGCGAACTGGAATGTATGTGCTAAGACGGGTATGAGGTAACCCATCATTGTATGTCCGCTAAGTGTTGTAACCATCACGACCATTACATAGATGGTATGAAGATCAGCTTGGGACATTGCCAATTTGGGAAGATATTTTTGAAATAAGAGATTGAGAAGGACGAAAACAAGAAGCGTGAAAACAGCATTGAAGAACAGCGATGCAATTGTCAATTGGGTGGAGTGCCACACCTCTGTTCCCATTAGACACCAGTAGCTATTAAAAGCCACAAGGACTAATCCAATCAGCAGGATATGCGGCTTAACACGGTGCTGTTTTCCGTTAGCCATCTGGACTCCTACTGATATACTTTAATGCCTGCTGTAGAATATCCTCGTTATTATAGTGTGCTAATTTGTTTTGTAGATCTGTATCATTCGTTAATTTCAATATTTCTTTACATAACAGTGGTAATGTCCGTACAACATTATCAACAATGGTTATACTCGCCTGTTTAGCAGTTCGAGACATCGGATTAAGATCGACCGTAACTACATCTTTTCCCATCTTACGAAGTGCCTCACACCGATCTCCATCTTCAAGCGGCACAAAAACAACATCTGCTATGAAAATACCGTCTGGATGGACATATTTTCTATTGGAATCTATATATGAGAGTTGAGCTTCTTGAGTGGGCATCAGTACGTTGTCCGCACCATTTTTCAATAGGTGTTGTCTGATTTTCTCTTCTCTTCCAGTCTCTGTGTGAAATATGTTGACTTCCAAAGGTGCTTTTAGTATGTTTCCTAATTCTATGAGTTCCTTTGGTACCAATGCAGCTACATTACCATTCACGGAGATAACTGGGTGATTTGATAACTTCAGCATCGCAGCAGCTGCGTATATCGCATTTGTAGCAAACGCGTGTGTTTTCTCACCAATAAGGTAGTCAAAAGCCTCCCCGCGTCCGTGTGCAATGAGACCGTGGATAGATGTGATACCTTTCTCTACACCTTCAACTATTCTATCCCGTAATGTCAATGAAAGATATCGTGGATGTGACTTAGGTACATCACTCATATAAAAGCCCTAAATATCAGTTTTTGTCTATTATACAGTGCCTTGAATTAGTTTTCAAGTAAGTGGTATCTTAGGGCAGGGTTATTTAGTTTTAAAAACACTCAGTTATCAAGTTAACTGCGAGTAAAGGTTTTGAAGCATAATATTTTATCTTATCAGCTATACTTGTAACTCCAGCAAATCGGAATACTGCTAATGCGGTATTTCGTAATGCAG
>JAJDWI010000002.1 GCA_022825665.1 Candidatus Poribacteria bacterium | reverse complement strand
GGTGCTTGGTTACTGGATGCATTGATGTTTCTATACACCTGTCGCACCGCGGGTGCTGCCGAAATAGACAATAAAATTCTTTTTCTGTGAGTTTCATACAGTGTTTTAACTCAACGAAAATATGTCAGAAAAGTGGTAGTCTCAGACGGATGGAATGTATATAGATCATTTCCAGTCCCACTCCAAGCCCCAGCGGGGCGGAATGTGTATAGAACGTGTAATGAACTGAACACAGAGCCCCAGCGGGGCGAAAGATATATAAATTGCAACTTGTTTGAATTTTAGGCGTTTTCACAACATACTACGAGAAGTTTCAAAACTGTCCAAACTATAGTATAGTTTAAAATAGGAGAAAATATGAATAGACCACCAGAAGAGTTTATCCAGGTAGACGAAGAACGATTGCTCAATTTCAGTACTGCATGTTTTGAAAAAGCAGGGATTTCCCATGACCATGCCGCGCTTATTAGTCGGTTGCTCGTGAATTCCGATTTGCGGGGTGTCCGTAGCCATGGAACACGGACGCTTAGCGGTTATTGTGGAGGATTTGAAAATGGCAGTCTCAATCCTAATCCTGATATCCGTGTGATTCATGAAACACCGACAACTGTTGTGCTTAATGGAGATGGCACACTCGGCTACCTTCCGATGGTGCGTGCTACGGAACACGCTATTGCCAAAGCAAAAGAGGTAGGTATCGGTATGGGACTCGTCCGCTATATTGGACACTACGGTTCTGCGGGACACTATGCACGTATGTGTAACGAAGAAGGTTGTATCGGTTTTTCGGTGCAAGGGTATCAGAACCATGGAAACGCGAGCGGTCAGGATCCAAAACCGCAACTCGGTTACTACGGCAATCCGCCTATCTGTTTCGCTATCCCTTCAGACAATGAACCCCCAGTCGTACTTGATGCAGCGACATGTATTATGGCTGATTATCAACGCGGTCCAGAATTTGATGAACTGCTTACCATTATTCCTGCAGCATTCTTTAAGAGTATCGGTTATACTGCAGTCGCTTGCCTACTTGGCGGGGCATTAACTGGTTTTACTGAACCAGCACCGGAGGACACAGCAAAATGGAGTGGTGCAAAACGACATGGAGGAATGGTACTTGCTATTCATATTGAATCTGTTGTCCCACCTGATGTCTTTCATGCAGAGGTAGATCGATTAGTCCGAGATATTCGTGAAACTTACGAACCGTTGCCTGGAACTGACCAAGCATTGCTTCCCGGTGCAATTGAAGTAGAACGGACAGAACTACACCGTCGGGAAGGTATACGATACGGAGAAATGGAACAGTCGTCCGCACGCGCAGCAAGTGAACGACTTGGTATTCCGCTGCCCTGGAATGAATAGTTAACTTTGGCTAAAACACTTTTATCCTTCCTTGAAGGCGCGTTTTAATGAAGATTAATTTATTAATTCGGTAATTTCTACATTCCCAATTTCGGTAGGTGCGGTTTCCTAACCGCACCATAAGCGTCAATTTAGTGCGTAACGTTAGTGCCTCTGATATACCTTTCGCCCCTCTGGGGCTTGCTGTTAGCAGGATTAACGTTTACTATACACCTGTCGCCTCTCCGAGGCTTTAGCAAGTATATCTTAGCACCAGCGGTGCGAAAGGTGTGTAGCACCTAATACAACAAAAACCCAAAGCACCAGCGGTGCGAAAGGTGTGAAGTCTGAAATCGGTCAGACAAGGAACTATCACAAGAGACAGGTTCTTAAATTGACACCTGTGGTGCGGTTTCCTAACCGCACCGGACTTTGATGTAATATTACCGAATCTATTTTTTAATCTTCATCAAAGCGCGCCTACCACTTGTGTGTAAGTCATGTTAATATATACAACGTAATGAACCAAGAAGTTCATCAAGTGCGGCAGAATCAGACAAAAGGCATGCCCCATCGTCCTTAGAATCTTCATCAGAATAGGCGTTATAGACAACAAGTCCATCACCACAAAGTTCCATTATTGCTGCACCATCTTCTGTGTGCCATTGCAGACTAATGCTACCGTGATTAGTCCTATTTATGTTTGGTATTGGAATACCTGTATTGTACATTATTTCCAGAAGAAATAGTGTATCATTATAGGCTGTATCGGGTATTTTTTTTGATGGTAATGTATTTTTTGTCTTTATTTGTAGTTCAAATAATTCCTGTTGGAGACTGTAACGGAAGGTATTTTCAAGTGCATGGTGACTGTGTTGTAATTGCATCATTCCTCCACCCTATTTTGAATTAGAGAGTATAAAGGGGAGGTTTTCCTCCCCAACAGTAGATTTTGTCAGGACCTTCTAATATATTTTATCCTTTATATTACCCCAGGTTGTGGTTAACTTTCCTTTTGCTTCAACAGGGAGAACACCTGTAGCCAATTCAGCAATTTCATTTTCTGTGAGTACTCTGTCGTAAATGCGAACTTCATCAATAAGTCCAGCCCAAGAAGTACCATTATTGTCTTTTGCACCTTTACCGATAAGTAACTTAGTGGCACTTGCAGTTGTTCCAACAGCTGCAGCCGCATTATGCGTTGGATCATCATCAAGTTCACCGTCATAATAGAGAGCAAGTTGTTCTCCGCTACTCCATGTCAAGACAAGATGTTGCCATTCAGTAGATTGCACATCGCTCTTACCTTCCATTGATGGAGCACCACCAGATGATGAAAGACTTGCTTTGATAAGATTCGTTCCACCAGGAACTGACCAACTTGCGGAATCGTAACGAAATCCGATTGAATTATCGCCACCATCGGGGTCTTTAGCAAATATTATACCTCTGTCGTTTCCTGCGGTATCAGATTTTACCCAAACAGAAATTGTTATGGCATCAAGTCCATTGAGGTAATCTGGACCATTATCATCGACAACAGAACCTTCTGCTCCATCAAATCTAATAGCACCATCAATTTTTCCTTCATTGGGAGCTAATTTTGCACTTCCCATAATTTCTGCATCATTGTTGTTCCCGCTTTTGTCAGATACATTTTGTCCATTTGCTTCATCAAATGGATAGTAGACAATTAACCCATTTTGTAAACTCGCCACTGTAATTGAACAAAATGATACTGCAATGATTAGGATGAATAATGTGAGTGTAAGTTGGTTACGCATTTCAGATTCCTCCTTGGGTTTCATAGATTGCATGTTTGTTTTATAGTTTGAATAATTGAATCACCCGAACTGATTATTGTTCTCTATTGACTAATTCTGATTTGATATTCTGAAATAATCCTAAAGCAGTCTCTAAATTTTGTGTAATTTCTCCTACTAATATCTCAGGTGCAGGTAGGTCTGTGATATCCTCAAGTGAGTCCTCTTTCAACCAGAAAATATCAAGATTAGCATGCTCGCGTTGGGTTAGTTCCTCATAACTGAAGGAACGGAAACGTTCTGTCTCAACCCGTTTGTAGCGGTTCTCTGGCATGTAGACATCAATAAAATCCTGTAGATCGCTCTCGCGTAAAGGATTCGTCTTGAGGGTAAAACGTTTGTTTGTCCTCAAGTCATATATCCAAAGTTTCTGTGTCCACGGTTCCTCACGTGCAGGACGCTTATCAAAAAAGAGGACATTTGCCTTAACACCTTGTGCATAGAAAATGCCCGTTGGTAATCGTAATAGTGTATGGACATCAAAAAGTTTTAGTAATTGTCTTCGAATGGTTTCTCCTGTTCCCCGTTCAAACAGCACATTGTCCGGTAGTACCACAGCTGCACGACCATCTTCCTTTAATATCGTCTTGATGTGTTGGAGAAAGTTAAACTGTTTATTTGAGGTAGTTGCCCAAAAGTCATCGCGTTCATACGTGATGGACGAATTACTACGTTTTTCACCGTCGGCAGTGATTGTAACACTACTCTTGTTTCCAAACGGTGGATTAGTCAACACCATATCGTAACGATTCCCTGGATCCTTGAAAAGACTATCCTGCGTTGTAATTGGACTTTCCGTTCCACCAATACTGTGTAGATATAGATTCATAACACATAGACGAACAACATTGTCAACAATATCTGTTCCTGCAAAGGTCTTGAATTTGAGAAATTGTTTCTGTTCTATAGTAAATGAAGTCCTATATTTATCTGATATGTAGTCATGTGCTGCAAGAAAAAAGCCACCGGTACCGCATGCTGGATCACAGATAGTTTTCATGGGTTCAGGTTGCATCACCTCTACGATTGCTTTGATGAGTGGACGAGGTGTGAAGTATTGACCTGCTCCGCTTTTGGTATCCTCAGCGTTCTTCTGTAATAGTCCCTCGTAGATTGTGCCTTTAATATCAGCATCCATTGCACTCCAGTTTTCGGCATCAATGAGTTTGATAAGACGTTGAAGATGCGCTGGTGTTTGAATGCGATTTTGCGATTTTCGGAAGATGACACCAAGCAAACCTTTCTCATTACTCAATTCGCGAAGGATTTTGACATATTGATTTTCTAATGCAGTACCACTCTCTTTAAGTAGGCTTTCCCAATCTAAACCAGCAGGTATTTTAGATGATGTGTGTGTAGGCAATTTACTCTGTTCGTCCGCGAGTTTAAGAAAAAGTAGATATGTGAGTTGTTCAACATAATCTCCGTAACTAACTCCATCATCTCGGAGGACGTTACAGAAATTCCATAGTTTTTGAACGATTGCTGCTGATTCGTTTGACATTTTCGTAGTTATTCTCTTTCGGTTATCAGTATTTGGTGATAGAGTTTATCACTGATTCGTGTTCCATGTAAGCGAAGATCGTCAAGTATTGGTTTGACTGCTGGGATAATACGGCGTGC
Organism: Candidatus Poribacteria bacterium; assembly: GCA_022825665.1. Classification (GTDB taxonomy): domain Bacteria; phylum Poribacteria; class WGA-4E; order WGA-4E; family WGA-3G; genus MSPOR6. The sequence continues at coordinate 3,950 of JAJDWI010000002.1, read as the reverse complement.
TTTTGCGACACGTAGGACACCAACTGTCCCAATCACAGACAAGCCTTTTGCAATTGCGAGTTGTCTTGCGACGCGGTCATCAATAATGATTCTTTCTGCTCTAATTTCTTGAGCAAGCACAATAGCACCGCACTCGCCTAAATCAATCAGGGTTTGGTTGTGAAGTACTAAGACTTGATCTTTATCTGTTACCGGTTGGCAAATGATCCAATCTGCTGATGCTACCTCTGCCGCCCCGGGTTTTCCAACCCCATTAACGACGACTTCAGTATAAACTTCCTCTGGAATGTAGATTGTATGGTATACTTCCTGCAGTAGTTCTAACCGATTGATTTTTGAGAGTGCTATCAACGGTGTACTATTCGTAACTACCTTCATGATTCAGATTCATCAAAATCTTTTAACGCGCTCTTAACTTCAGCGTCTAACGTTTCCGCCGCAGGACTGTCGTCAAAAGGGGAGATTCCGGCTTCATACATCAGGTCCGAGAGATCCCATCGCGAAATGTTTAGTAGTCTTGCCGCTCTACCCGCACTGATGTCACCTTGACGCAAAAGTTCAAGTACAAAAGCTTCTCGTGCTTTGCACTCAGCGTCCCCTTTGTGCTGCAGCAAGACCTCATCAATTGGTAGTGTAAATCGGACTTCAATTTCTGTTTTTGCCATGCGGGCACCTCATGCAGGACATTATACCAAGTCCTTTAATATTGGAAGAAAGTTAACAGGTAGGACTGAATCATTTAGGACGCAAGTCCCCTTGACTCTGCGTTTGCTCCCGAAAGATGCTCCATAAACGACCTGATTGTCACCATAGATGCTCATTGTACCTATTCCTTTACTATCTTGAGATCGCCATTCAAACCCAATTCCGCCATCTATTAACCAACCGATGTCAGGTATAGGTATATCATTATAAAAAAGGAACTCAAGTAAAGAGGACGCATCATGAAAAGCAGCATCTGGCACAGGGTCAATCTCGTTATCCAAAGCACAAGTTTCCTCAGCTTCTCGGCGGACTTCATCTAATTCACGTTGAACATGTTTCTGAAATAGCGTTTTATCTGCTGGTGGTAGTGAGAAATTATGTTGCTTTTGGAAGGTTTCCATATTATATTACTAAGAGAAAATACAGACTACATACAAATGTCCTATTTCAATAGGCGTACTAAACCTGCTTGTTCAAAGTGGTGATCTGCTGTTAATGCTTCATTAATGTTACGCTCTTGCATTATGACAATACTCGCAGCGTCAACAAGACTCCACTCCTTATCTAAACGATTTGCGAGTAATTCCCAAGCTTCCTTATCTAATGACTCGTCTATGTGAACAATTTCTACCCATTCAGATGATTGGATATTCTCAATGTAATTTAAAACTGTTGAACGACCTATATGAAAACGTGAAAATAAAGCAATAAGTTCACTCAAAACATAGTTTGTTGTAACAACAAGTCTATTTTGTCGTTGCCACTCTGTGATTAAGCTAGCGGCTTCCGCATGATAACGTTCTGTCTTCACAAAAGCATTTGCCCACCCGCAGGTGTCTGCGAAAACCTCATCCATCCTCATTTCCCCATAATTCTGCTAATAACGCGTCACCAATATAGTCGTCATGGCGTTCTCCGAAGTGTGTAACATTGCTTTCTAACGTACCGAGTAATGCGATAAGTGGATCTGGATGGTTTTCGTATACTCCTTTTACCACGCGTATTTCTGCTCTGCCAGATGTATTGTAATATTCCCTTCTCGCTGCTACATCCAATTCAAGGGTTCCAACCAAGTCAAGAAGATGATCAGTCTTCCATGTTTCTTCAACTTCATCAGTGTTAACTTGTATCTCATATATGGAAAACTCATCAAGAGATAATTCTCCCCAAGCTTCGTGTTCCTCTAATTCTCCCACAAATAATACAGAAGGTCTAAAATGGAAATTCTTACTATCACCAACAATTTCAGTAAAAGTATAAAAACCCACTTCTGAGGTCCTTTGAGAAACATCAAAATTATTAACAACTAAATTATTTTCCATCTATCTTCCCTCCAATATTTTACCAAGTTTTTTTTGACGAATCCATCGGAATCCATCAAAAGGGGTAACAAGTGCAATATCAATATCACCTCCAACTTTGGAAGGCATCTGTGAGAACCGCTGATGTGCAATTGTTGTGCTAATTAAAAACTCAGCGTAATCTATCGCATCTTGTAAAGAAAATAACGGATAAGGTGGCATTTGAGACTTATTTTTGTACAATTTTGAGATCGTGATAACAATTTCATTACTGCCTGATGCGGTAAAACCTAATCCTACTTGAGGTAAAACTTTAACGGCTCTACCTACTGAAACTTCAACTGTTTTGGGCTCGGTTCCGTCAAAACCAACAACTTGAAGTCCTAAAACAGTTTGATCTGGTTTCAGATTATCCAAGGTTTTCTTTTCTATCTCTAATTGCTTCTTTAACAGAATGTGAATTTCATTACCAATTTGCTCTGCTACTTCAGTAACACCTTCAAACTCAGTATTTTTATTTTTAAATTTTTGTTCCATCAAACGCGTGGCGAAGTAAACAGATTGGTTTGCAAGTAGACCTGCCCCAAATGTCCCAACACCGAATTTATCATAAAATGGAAATACTTTCTGAGCATATGAAAAGGTCGTTATTGGTACATTAGGAATTGGCAACTTGTGCTGGATATTATGCTTCTGCTTGCAATTGGGACAAACTGTATCAATTTTTACGTCTAATTGTCCAGTCCTACTTACTGTTGATAGACTATCCCCTGCAATCACAATACCATCTGGAATCCTAAGCGAAACGATAAGTGTCATGTTTAACATTCCTTAAGTTTAAATTAGATTTTAACGAACAACTTGTACAATAGTGTTACACTTATATTTTATCATAAATTTACATTAAAAACAAAACGAAGTTTCGGCTTTAGTTTAAGAGAAGCTTCAGTCAAGTGGGAGGGACAATTGCTTTGCCGAAGATGTGCTTTTTACCTTTGTTTTAGTCTTTTTCCGCTTCGGTTTCTGATCTTCCTTTTCGTCCCGAATCTTCTCTAACAACACACTTGCAGGTTCATCGTTCGGGTCTTGCGGAACAAGTTTGCCAGAGAACGCATGCTTGAGGATAGACTGACGTAGACGTTCTGCGCGTTTAAGCTCTGACTCAATAGTTGCTTCGGCTTCATCAGCGACTGAAAAGTGACGCTCAAGTTCTGAGACAATTTGTTCTTGTTCGGTAAGCGGTGGAAGGGCAATAGTGAATTCTCCTAAAGCATTCCATGAAGTTCTTGGAAGGGTTATGCCTGATGATGTTGCTATAGCGTAACTTCTGAACGGGTGGCTGTGAAGAAGATAAACCAAAAATCTTGGTATCATTTTTGAGGTTGTGGTGAAAACAAGAATGTCAGCAGAGCAAATGCCTTCTATCTCAGCAATAACTGCCTTATCCAAATATGGTCGTAATTTACCGTACAGAACATCATTGGGATAAAAACGCGCTTTCGTACTTTTTACCTCCGAAGCATCTCCCCATCGTTCCAGAATACTTACCCCGGATTCAATATGCTTAAGTCCCACAAAGTTGAAGTTCTTGCTACTATCCTTAGGTTGCACTTTCTCACGTCTTAAATTGGCTACCTCTTTGAGCTGAACTACTTCTCCAATGTCTTTTTTGCCTTTTTCTGAATACCCCTCACGCCATTCTTTTGTCAATTCCCCTTCAAAAGCAGCTTTGAGTACCGATTGACGATACCGTTGTAACAGCGTTTGTGTTTTCTTTAGGTTATCAACTGCTGCGTCTAATTGTGTAAATAACGTGAGTTCGGAAAAAGATTTAAGATTTTAGAGAAAGTGTTGTCTCCTTGATCTGCTGGTGTTCTTGTAGGTTTAACGAAGGTTTCTTCTCTAAATAGGTATAAGCAATCAACGCAGCCACTATATTTGTTT
>JAJDWI010000052.1 GCA_022825665.1 Candidatus Poribacteria bacterium | reverse complement strand
CTCGGCATGCCCTGCCGCGAGGTCGACACAAGTGTCTGTCTGATAGTGAAGCCATCAGAAGTCTATATAGAGAGATTGCCACAGATTTCAGCAAAAGTCAAGGACTTTTTCAACAATGGAGACGTTAGCCGTTCTACATCCCAAAGCTAAAGCATTGGGGGTTGAACAGAACGTTTGATAACGTGAATTCGGAATCGGCTGAATCCACATCCTAAATTCCATTGCCATTGTTTTTGGTAGAAGAATCCGAATTTTCAGAGTCATTCCTGACTAAATAAGTCATAATAGCCCTATAAAACCATACTGAATATAGGTTCGTGGCACATGAATAAATTGTGCAAATTTCCCTCTGACTCTGAAAACTCTGAATCTTTAGAACGTAAGTAATGTAAATTTCATCATATCAAAGGGTCCCCTTCTGTCACACAATACTATCATCAATCGAACTCACGTTTTAATTGTACTGGGACAAGTAAAACTATTGACCCTTATTATTAACGCTGCTATACTCTATCACAATTAAGATTGAAACTCAACCTACTTTTTTATGATGGGAAAGGAGAACTATTGATGGCAAACCAAAAACATGATTTAGTTGAATATCCTATCCAAGACAATGTCCTACTACAAGCATATTGGCGGGATGATGTAGGTGGACGAGGACCCGCAGCATCCCTATATGTCTATGACGATGAGATCATGCGGTTCGATTGCTTTGGTGGTGACAACGGACATTGCCACTTCAACTTACGACAGACACGCGGTCGACGTTGGATGTACCCAAAAGGCTCTTTCCAAGACCACATTCTTCAAAGCCTGTTTGATCTCCGAACTAATCTGAATTTCTGCCTGCAAACCCATCAAGATCAGCGGATTCAGGAAATGCGGATAGCAAAAGATGGGTTAGAAAATGCAGCACAAAAAATGGAAACATATCTGTTAGAACTTGCTGATAAACTTCAAGGCGAAACTGCATGAAAGTTGTTACTGCAGCCGAAATGCGTAAAATTGACCATGATACCATTGAAGGTATCGGAATTCCCGGCATTGTCCTTATGGAAACTGCGGGTAGTGAAATCGTGAAGAAAATAGAACATCATTATTCGACTGCAAAACGTATCGGTATCTTTGTTGGCAAAGGAAACAACGGTGGAGACGGTCTCGTTATTGCGCGACAACTTGCACATACTGGACGTGATGTATCAATTTTTCTTGTTTCACCAGCAGATAGTTTTGTCGGAGAAGCACACACAAATCTGGATATTGCAAGAAATCTGGGATTGAAAATTAAGGAAATCCAAGCAGACTTCACATTTCTTAATACTCTTGACTGTGATTTGATGGTAGACGCAGTTTTTGGTACAGGGTTGCGTGGTAACGTGCGAGAGCCTATCTCGAATATAATCAACGCAATCAATGACCTTCCCATACCTATTCTCTCCATGGATTTACCTTCAGGTTTAGATGCAGATATCGGACATCCCTTGGGAACTTGTATTCATGCCGATAGAACGGTAACGATAGGTTTGCCGAAAAGAGGGTTATTAGTGCATCCGGGCGCAGAACTTGCGGGTGAATTAGAGATAGTAGACATCGGGTTTCCACAACAAGTTATAGACGCTCAGAACATAAAGGTAAATTGGACAACTGAAAAAGACGCAGCTGAATGGTTACCATCCCGCACACCTGCTTCTCACAAAGGAAGTTATGGACGCGTGCTTGTTGTTGCAGGTTCAACAGGAATGACCGGTGCGGCGACACTGACAAGCGAGGCAGCTTTACGCGTCGGCGCAGGACTTGTAACGCTGGCTATACCGAAAAGTCTAAATCCAATTTTAGAGGTCAAGTTGTCAGAGGTGATGACGCTCCCTTTACCCGAAACTGATGAAGGGAGTTTAGCAGAATCTGCAGCGACACTCATCCTTGAATATGCAGAAAAGACAAAATCTGTTGTTGCTATTGGTCCTGGACTTTCCCAACACTCTGAAACAGTAGCACTTGTCCATCAACTGATAAACGATAATCATAAAAGTGGCATCGGTTTACGAATGGTTGTTGATGCTGATGGATTAAACGCATTATCGCAGGCAACAGAACTTATCTCATTACTTGGTGAGGAAGCAGTTCTCACACCGCATCTCGGAGAAATGGCACGGCTAACAAATATATCAATCCCATCATTAGCAGCAGACAGAATTAGCACTGCAGAGGAATTTGCACAGAAACACGGTATAAATCTCGTACTTAAAGGTGCACCTACCATCACATCAGATCCGAACGGTAATATATGGATTAATTCAACCGGCAATCCAGGGATGGCAACAGCAGGAATGGGAGATGTTTTGACAGGTGTTATTGCTGGATTGATGGCGCAAAACATCCTCAGTGAATCAGCTGCAACGCTTGGTGTATACTTACACGGATTAGCAGGAGACATAGCCGCTGAAGCGGTTGGGATGCATGGTCTCATCGCAGGAGATGTGTTAAGGTCAGTCCCCCAAGCAATCTCATCGGTGAAACCCAAATAAACTTACTTGTGAGAATATAATGGCAACATACAAAATTTATCCAGTTACAGCAGCAGATGCTTCAACTGCATTCCAAATAGAATTGGATTCGCGAGCGATTGCTGCTGCGGAAGAACTCGAAAACAGCAGTGCTCAAGGTGCAGAAAGAGAAGAGATATTACAAAAACATCTCTCTCCTGACTATGAAAAAGGTTATAGAGGCACTGCGTGGGACTTACACGGTATCTCTGCGGGATTAACACCTGCACGTTTGGCTCAGTTACTTGAACCGCATGGTGAATCCTTTGACCCATGTGCCGAACGCGAGACTTATGACCACAGTCTGATGGTCAATGTTGAAGAAGAATTAGCATCGCAGTTAGAGGATATCACAGAATCTGTCTTGAATGCCATAGTTGAGGAATATATAGCTGAGTTATTAAAGTAATTCTCTTCAAAGATATATTAGGATCGGTATGGAAACAGATCAAAACTAATTGGCAGAGTTTTTCTTTTTTTCTCCCCACTGCGTTGGCATCTTCCCGTGTGGTGATACAGACAACGCACCTTCTATCCAGTCTGGATATTTCTCATCCCTCGGATCCTTTGTCAAACGTCTGAGACTCTTCGTCTCAAAATCATAGCGATATAGGTCATAATTCGCGTTGGGTTTATCCAATAGGATCAACTCAAAAAGGAGGGCGCGGTCGTTATCCATCCAATTGATACCTCCGAGAAGTAAATTGTCACCGAGGCGATCATAGATATCTGAAACGATCTTCGTTTTACCTCCGATTCGTAGAACGGTCAGTCGCCACCTTTCTTTACCTCCCTTAAGTGTGCCGTCATCAAATACAATCTGCTGTCCGCCAAATGACCAACGTGGGACAGTCCTAAAAATTACCGTATCAACACCCTTTTTGGGTTCGGGAAAAAGCGGTCGCTGATTCTCTCCATTAGCAGACATTACGTAAAGATTAGAATGGGCGAAACCAGCACCATTTGATACGAACTTTTCGTAAACGATCTCTGTGCCATCGGGAGACCAATCGGGATCGGAGGAACTTAGCTCACCTTCAACGCCTGTTAACTTTGTAACAACGAGAGTATCCACATCCATTACATATACCTCAAAATTTCCAGTTAATTTCCCAGTATAGACGATTTTGTTTCCATCGGGAGACCAGCGCGGGGCATCGTCGGAGACGCTGTTATGAGTAAGTCGTTTAAGGTTCGTTCCATCTGCGTCAATGATAAACAACTCATACGTGCTTGATCTGTTCTTGTCCATCTTTCGGGCAAAGACGATTTTTCTACCATCGGGCGACCAACTCGGATCCACATCTTTCCACAATGTGTTATTTGTTAGACTACGTCTGCTGCTGCCATCATCGTTGCAGACGTAAATGTTATTATCCATTGAAAATACGATTTTTGCCTCAACACAAAGCACCGTAACAGCGAACAGGCAGCAAGTACATAAGTAGAAAAATAGTATCTTTGGATGATTCATGTGAACTCCTATTTGGTTACAACGTCAGCGGCGATGCGGTCCTAACCTCGACCACCGACGTTAACCTATATTAACTCATTTTGTTCTAAAATAGTCACTATGACAATGCTTTGCGGTGTAGGTGTTGGTATCACCTGCATCGTATCTACAAAGGTGTACGGTTCATAGCCTTATACATCCATTGAAAGAATTCTACCATCAATTATTACACAACAAATATACTCATTTGTCAAAAAAAGTATCATTATAGAAAAGTTTAGACTATCTGCTTAGATCATTCCTCTGCAGCAACGATCTATTGAAAATATGCGCGTTTTCGATGTCTACACTGGTCACGACCTTTTGACCATAGATCCAGTTACAAATTCACATTATATTCCTAATAATCCGCAACAGAACCATCAAATAAACGAGCGTTAGGCCAATTAAACTTCCTACCTGAATTACTAACCTCAATCACTTTCTCTTCATCTACTTCAACACCTAACCCAGGACCCTCTGGAAGCGACACGTAACCTTCATCATCCATCTCCCACGTCTTTTGCGCTACACCAGCAGGAAGGACATTCTCATACCCCTCGTGGATAAGGAAAAACGGCACAGAGGCAGATAGATGAAAACTCGCTGTGAGACCAAGATAAGACATCGTACAGTGCGGGGCAATCGGCACGTGGTGTGCCTCTGCAAGTGCAGCAACTTTTTTTACTTGCGTGATACCACCACCATGTCCAACATCCGGTTGAAGAATGTCTATCACTTGTGCCTCAAGAATCTCGCGCACCTCCCATATTGTGCGGTCGCGTTCACCAGTCGCTAACGGAACAGGAACGGATTCACGTACCCTACGCATAACTTCAATGTTGCCCGGAACCCATGCCTCCTCAAGAAATAGTAGGTCATCAGGTTTAAGGTAACCAGCAAATTGTTTCACGGCTGGGGGTGGCATACGGCTATGTGCATCAAACATCACTGCACCATCTTTACCGACCTTTTCCCTTGCATCGTGAACACGCTGCACCATATTCGCAATTTCTTCAGGGGTGCCAGCATGCGTTCTTGATCCACTTGGACCCGTTTTAATTGCTTTCGGACTTGGGTATTTCCAAATTTTTTCTCGACAGGGACCACCCAGTAGACGATAGACAGGAACTCCCCAGAGTTTACCAGCAATATCCCACAACGCCATATCAATAGCAGAAATAGTATGCACTATCAATCCGCCACCACGTATATTGCGATGTGCCCGATATAAACGTTGCCAATGATGTTCAATACGAGTTGGGTTTTCTCCGATAATCATTGTGGATAGGGAACGCGCCAATTCGCAGGTGACATTCGTCTCCATGTTATTGATCTCACCCCATCCAGTAACATCCATATTGGTCTCAATTTTGATGTATGCTTTCTCACCCATCGGATAAGCCTTAAGGTCCGTCACCCGAATTTGTGATCCTTTATCTTCATAGTCTGCCATTGTGGTAACTTCCTTTCATTTTTGCCTTTTAGTTTTTCATATTATCTAAAGTTTGTCAACATTTTCATAAGAATTGCACAAAGGCATTCAATTGTCGTGTAACAATACCATTGCTAATTGATAAATTGCCATCATCCCTGTCGCGACCTCTTATCCTGTCCATCCTGTCTTTCCTGATAACCCTGGTTCAGACAAATACTGACCACTAAAAACTAAAAACCATATAAAACATACATGAAACATATTGTTCCAAACGCCACAAACCCTTCCACCCCTCTCCAACACCTGTTATAATACGACCACTATGAAAAACAGAAACCGAACACACCCCACATTCACAACAAAAACCAACACCTGTCACCCAAAAATATTCACCCAAAAATCGACCATAACCGAGCAAATAAAAAACGAACCAAAAATGAAAATTTCAAAATTTTCAAAAACCCCTATAAACCCAGTTTCAGACTGGCATAACCCCCAAAATCAAAACGAACCAAAAACCGAAAAACACCCGTTTTTGGTTCGTTTTTAGATTGAGCAAAACCGATGTATTTACAAGAACAGAAAATCGATAATTGAATGCCTTTGTAGACAGAGAATATATAACGGTGACATCACACGGATATGACAAAATTCCTACACTTGTTATTTGACTTGACTTTTTCACTTTTTTATGATACTGTTATTAATGTAGACATATTGGAACGATAGTAATTTATATATAGATCCGTATAATGGAAGACAGTTTGAGGAGGAAGACAGAAGGTTTTATGAAGAAGTTTACAATTATCCCGTTGATTCTTACCTTATTAGTCTGCTTAGCGTGTGAAACGAAACAGAAAGGTCCCAGCCATCTAAAAGTTGGAACAGATAAACTTATTGAAAGTGGACTTGCAGTTGAAGCGGTTAATCTACTTATAGAAGCAGAAAACAGAGAAGAAGACAAAACAGAACCGCGAGCACTTCTTGTAATTGCTTATTCACATGCACTGGCATCGGGTGTGACAAAGGGACAGGACTATGAATCCGAATACAAAAGAGAAAGATCAGAGAGAATAACCGCATTGAACGATGCTGAGATGAACAAAATGATTGATCATCTCAGAAAACGCTCGCAAGTACAGCAAAATGGATTCCAAGCATTAGTGGACAAAGGAGCTGATGCCGCTACTTTATTAGTTGACCACATCATCCAAGGAACATATTCAGATGTACACGGACATTTTATTGCTATCCTTGTAAAGATGAAGTCTAAAGCGGTTGATCCTATCTTAAGCAGAATTACAGATACAGAGGTGTCTTCTGCAGTAAAAATGAAACTGATCCGAGTACTTGGTGATATTGGTGATGAAAAAGCAGTTGAAAGTTTAAAATCAATTGACATGACAAATTTGCCTGCCGCGCTCAAAATGGAATTATACACAACGCTTTATAGACTCGGAGAAGATAAATATAAATCCGAGATACTCACCGGGTTAACCGCTAATCAAGTAGAAGTTCGACGTGCCGCAGCAAAAGCTATGGCAAACCTCAAAGGGGTCAAAACGTCCTCTCTCATCAAAGCACTCAATGACGAAGATTCACAAGTAGTTATAGACATTACAAAAGCTTTAGCAGTCCACAAATCCAAAGAAGCAGTTGAACCGTTGGTAAACGTCTTTAAAAGTGTGCATTCTGAAACTGCAGCACAAGAGGTGTTAAATACACTGAATGCCTATGTTAATTCAGGTGGCGAACTCAAAAAAGGGATTGGCAGACGTTTAGCTCTCTTACTTATTGAAAAACAAGTAAGCAGTACAGATGTGCGGATTATGCTTGCGTCTTTCCTTAAGGGTGACGCACTTGTGAAACAGTTAAAAGCAGCAAGTTTGCTTGACGGTCTTGATTCAAAACTCTACGATTACGCACAAACAGAGGAAAGCACATTCCTAAAATCAGAACTCAATGACCTACTTTCAAAGTTAAAATAAAAGAATCTTAGATACCTTTCTATGTGTTAAGGAAATACGACCTCTCTCATCTTTCAGGGAAGAGGTCGTCATTTTGTCATTTGTCAAATGTAACACGAGTTTACTGTATTCATTTCAGAATGTACACAACTATAATTATTTCTTGACACAAATTTGTATCGGTATTATTATAATTATTATATTGGTATAGACTTTATCCTCAAATTTTGAGGTAATATTATAATTTTTTATGGACACTTTACATCGGATTTGCATTTATGTTGATTCTTAGGAGGAAAAACGAACCTAACATGAAAAAACTTGTAACGATATGCCTCGTTTTAATGTGGGCTGTGTCGTTTGGCTGTGATCAGAAAAAAATTATTCCTGAAATTTCCCCGGGTAGAGATAAGTTATTAGGAGCAGGTCTGGCAATTGAAGCAATAGAGGAGCATCTTAAACTTGCAGAAATTGAAGAGGAAGATAAAGACGAAGCTCGGGCACTCCTACTCATTGGTTATAGTCACGCACTAACAGAAGACTCTACATGGCTAAAAAGCAACAATAAGGAAACCGAATATCGAGATGAAAGAACTCGCAGGCTTGCTGAACTCAATACCTCTGAAATGTGGGAAATCTTCCGAATTCTTAATGAGAGACATCGCGTACAAAAGGATGTTATAAAGATACTAATTGATAAAGGTGTCTCAGTTATCCCTCCCATTTCGCAGAGTCTCATCAATAATAAGTATGTGAATGCCCATGAAGACTTTGCCCGTATCCTGACACAGATTGGCAGCAAAGGTCTTGATGAGATCTTCACCACAGTAAATAACGCAGGCACACCTATTTTAGTCAAAGCCAGATTGATACGTATTATTGCAGATATTGGAGATTCTTCGGCTAAGGAACGGTTAGAAGCACTTAGTAATACAGTGTCAGATGCTGGGTTGAAAATGGAGATTCTTTCCGCACTATATCGACTCAGTAACAAAGCATACCAAAAAGATATTGAGATGGGTTTGACTGATGACAACGTTGTAGCCCGTCAAGCCGCCGCGAGATCAATGATATTGCTCAATCAACCCTCTACTGACAAATTGATCAAGGCACTTAAGGACCCCGACGATTCAGTTCGGTTATCCATCGCCCAAGCCTTAAAAAAACATACTGACAAGAACGCAGTAGACACCTTATTGGATATGCTAACCAACGATTCCAGTCTTGACACGAAAAAAGCTGTTGTGGACACCTTAAATCATTATGTTGAAAATGGATTAGCAGATGGGTTGGCACCACGTTTAATCACGTTGTTGATAGGCACCGAGATCCCTAATCACGAAGATAGAGTCCTTATTGTCCAACTGATTAAAAAACCTGCTCTAATCAAACAAATTGGTGCAGCAGATCCTTATGATAATTTACCGCATAAACTCTATGATTATTATACAAATAAAGAGACCAACACAACGGTAAATGGTGTGCTCAACGAACTACTTCTTGAACTTGAAAAGAATGTGCCTAATGAACCTGAAGAATAAATTAAAGAGAGAAGGTGCAAACTACGGTAGGAGAATCTCAGCATTTCCGTAAGATTTGTTGCTGTTGAAGGAGTAATTTCCATGTCAAACTATCCAACTGACATCAAAATAACCAAAATTGAACAGGTCACAGTTGAGATTGACCAACCAGCAATCGGTTGTAACTCTGGTGCGAAGGAGATAAAACAACCTGATCCAAATGGTAAATGGCGTGAAGGAATTACCCGTATCTACACCAACGATGGCACTCTCGGTTGGGGACCAACGAGTTGGGGTTCATCTGCTGAAGAAGCAAAAACTGCCATTAACAAGAACCCTTTTGACCTTTTGAATCCTGAAAATGGAGTCGTTGAAGAATACCGCGGATTTGAAAACGCCTTATGGGATACAATCGCAAAAATCCTTGAGAAACCTGCATATCAACTCATGGGTACTGAATCTCATGGAAACGGATTACCCGCTTATGATAGCACAATCTATTTTAACGATCTGCTCTATGAGACGAAAGCCGAAGGACTTAAACGGATTGAGGATGATGTCAAAAAAAGTTTAGCGGATGGATTCACCGCATGCAAAATGAAAATGGGGCGCGGGAATCACCTCATGGAACGCAAAGCGGGATTAGAACGCGACATTGAAGTTGTGCAACTTGCACGCAGTACGGCTGGAGATGGTTACAATATCCTCGTTGATGCGAACAACGCATATACTTATGATGAAGTCATAACTTTTCTGAACGAGACAAGCGAATGTGATGTTTTTTGGATTGAAGAGATGTTTGAAGAAGATGTTGAGTTGTATCGCAATCTAAAGGCTTTTATTCAAGAAAAGGGCTTAAACACATTAATTGCTGATGGAGAAACCCGTACCCGCGCACCTCTCGAATTCTACGATCCATTTTTTGAAGCCGGTGTAATTGATGTAATCCAACACGACATGAAAGGTCTTGGTGTCACAGGTTGGAGACGACTTGCAGATATGGCTGCTGCAGGCAACGTCAAGTGTGCTCCACATAACTGGGGTTCACTGCTCGGATTTTTCCTTAGTCTCCAATTCGCAAAAACAATTCCACACTTTCTCTACGGTGAAGTCGCAACCCTGACGAGTGATGTCATTGATGTTTCAGGCTACGGATTCTCAGATGGAACGTTCACAGTACCTGACACACCCGGACTCGGTTTAGAACTCAATCAGGATGTTTACGATGCACACTACGCTGGCAATGAGCATTGGATAATTTCATAGTCGTAGAAAACCCTAATTACAAATCTCCACGGTAAAATCCTATGAATAAAGTTCTCGTCGCGATGAGCGGGGGCGTAGATAGTTCTGTTACCGCTGCCATGATGGTTGATGCAGGTTATGATGTCACAGGCATCACCATGCGTCTCGGTTCACCCGATACAATAGAGGTGGAACCTGAACGTCCCAATTGCTGCTCTCTGGAGGGCATTGAGGACGCGCGACGTGTTGCTACCCAACTCGGAATTCCTTTCTACGGCGTGAACTATGAAGATATCTTCCAAGAACAGATTATAGACTACTTTGTAGAAGAATATCTTGTTGGTCGCACACCGAGTCCGTGTATGGTTTGTAACCGAGAACTCAAATTCGGAAAATTGCTTGATCTTGCAAAATCGCTGGAATGTGAAGCAATCGCAACCGGACACTATGCCCGAATTGAACAGCATCCTGAGACAGGACGTTATCTTTTACGCACAGCCCGTGATATTAGCAAGGATCAGTCCTATTTCCTTGCTGCGCTCACACAAGAGCAATTGCAATGTGCTATGATGCCTCTCGGTGACTATACAAAAGCAGAAGTCAGAGAACTTGCTCGTAAATACCAATTACGAACAGCCGAAAAGATCGAAAGTCAGGAACTTTGCTTCGTGGCAGACACCAATTATAGACGTTTCCTTCAAGACCGGATTCCTGAAAAAATTGAGGGTGGGGATATTATTGATAAGGAAGGTAAAGTCCTCGGTAAGCATCAAGGAGTCCCGTTTTATACCGTTGGACAACGTCGTGGACTTGGCATAGCAGTTGGCAAACCGCTATATGTAACGCAGCTCAACGCGACTGATAATACCGTTACTGTAGGAGAATCTGACGATCTCCTTGAAGAGACCATGCATGTTGAACGTATTAACCTCATATCCATAGATAAGTTGACAGAACCGATTCAAGCACACGTCAAAATCCGTTCTCGTGACGAAGGTGGACCCGCGATCATCTCACCAATTAACGACACGGAAGTTGTCGTAAAGTTTGACGAACCACGTCGTGCAATCACTCCCGGACAAGCTACAGTCTTTTATGATGGAGAATATGTTATCGGTGGTGGATGGATCAAGACATCTTTGTGATACAAAGTCCCGTGGCAATGAAACCGAAACTCCTCTGTCTCCTCGGTCCCACAGCAGTTGGCAAAACTGAAGTAGCGATTCAACTGGCACAACGTCTAAATGCGGAAATTGTCTCTGTTGACTCCCGACAGATTTATCGTCAGATGAACATCGGCACAGCCAAACCTACCCCCGATGAACAGAAAGCAGCACCACATCACCTCATAGATTGTGTAGACATTACACAGTCCTTCTCCGTTGCTGACTTTCAATCCCTTGCTGATGCAGCAATAACTAAAATACAAAATAGAGGTAAACAGGTTTTACTCGTTGGTGGTGCTGGTCTCTATTTTCGCGCAATTGTTGACGGTTTATTTGAAGGACCTGCTGCGGATCATGCATTCAGAAAACGACTTGAACAGGAAGCATCGGAGAAAGGCGTTGATGTACTTCATGACCGTCTCCGAACTTGTGATCCAGAATCTGCTGACCGCATCCATCCCAACAACTTAACCCGCGTCATCCGTGCCCTTGAAGTCTATGAACTGACTGGCACTCCTATGTCTGAACATCAACAGCAGTGGCATCCAGAGAATCAACGGTATCCATTTATTGCATTCGGACTAACGATGCCACGCGAACAACTTTATAATCGCATTGAACAGCGCGTGGACGTGATGCTTGCAAACGGATTAATTGCGGAAGTGGAGGCGTTATTAGCTGCAGGATATTCACGTGATTCTTTTGCATTACAAAGTTTCGGCTATAGAGAGTTGATTGCATATCTTGATGGAAATTGCACTTATGTGGAAGCAGTTGAACAATTGAAACAGAATACGCGTCGCTTTGCGAAACGGCAGTTGACGTGGTTCCGTAAAGATAAGCGAATTGAATGGGTGGATCGTGATGAAGCATCGGATGTTGTAGGGTGTATTATGGGAAAATTGAAGACACGTGATTTCATAATGAGATGATTTACGATGAAGGAACATGTTTTTTCTGCGAGTGAAACGTTTCTTCTCCAAACAAATTCAACTGCCCACCAGTAATCCGTTCAATCACCTGTTCCTGTGTCATCTCCTCATTGTTTTCGTCAATATGGATAACAGGTAAGTTCTCTGTAGTGAGGGTTGCAGCGACAAGTTTTGTTCTGTGGCAGTGTTCAGGTTTCTCCTCGGCACACATAAGCGCGACGCGCTGTTGTTGTGAGAAAGCAGCATGGAGACGTTGAATACCACGTTGAAAGAATTCCGTATTCTTAACTTTCTCATAATCCACCATTCCATCAACATAGCACGATTCATCATCAGGTTTCCCACCGAGTAGGTTTCCCATAAACACATAGCGAATACCGTGACGTTCAACTTCATTTGCGAGGGGTTTTTTCGAGAATTCTGGTTTATATCCCGAATGTGGAACAGAGCGGACATCAATCAGATAGGCAATCTTATATTGATGTAGTGCGTCAATGAACTCAGACATTGAACGACTTCCGTAGCCTATCGTATAAATTGGAATGGTGTTAGTTGTTCTCTCCATAATAGAAGATAGTATCATATAGACAGCTAATATTCAACCAATTTACTAATCCTGTCTACATTCCAATTTTACCCTTGCTAATTCAATCCAGAAATAGTAATATAAAAGAAAAACCTACAATACACACCACCTTTCTGATACATAATCATAACATCCATACGCTAAGCGTGGGGTTTGTGCTTCACAGCAGTTAGCCTTTTTTTAAAGGTCTTATATCTGCTCCACAACGGGATCATAAACAGCCGCAAGATATTGATAGCAGCGTTTATATCTCTGTCATGTTGAGTGTCGCATTGAGAACAGGTCCACTGTCTATCCTTAAGAGAAAGTTTTTAGTTTTGAACCACAACTTGAACAATGAGTACTAAATGGACAAAAGGGAGACCATCAGAAGACGATGTAACGCTTGTCGTCATAAAGGTAAAACAACCAGACGATGAAGCGTCAGCATCCTAAGAAATACTGTCAGATTTTACTGTCCCAACCCTGTCAGTCCAAAATATCCTTGCTATATATGTATAGAATTTGGTATATTAATAGTAATCTTGATTTTGTATAGATAAGGCATCAGTCCACATTTTTCAGAACTTTTTTCGTGAAATTGAGTCATATTCATGAGGATATGCTTGAAGATCTATCTTTGAATGTATCCACATAGGCAACTTTTGTTACGTTTTGGGGTGATTCCTCAAAGATAGACCGAATATATTACTTCAGGATTTGCCATGATAGACCAAATATATTACTTCAGGATTTGCCATAGACTAAAGGTAAAAGATGAAAGAGAGTTGGCAAAACCTTATTGACCTCGTTGGGAATCCAAGTGCCACATTTGAACGTCTTAAGTCCAACCCAAAGTGGATATTAGCATTTGTCGTTTTTTGTCTCTTTTCTGTTGTATTGGGTTGGGCAAATGCACCATATACACAAAAACTGCTTTACCAACAAAATGCGACTCAAGAGGAATTTAACACTACTACATCTTTAATATCCGTTATTGCCAGCGCGCTTGTTATTGCGCTTCTTTGGGATATTATGTTGAGTCCTATACTCACCATAGTTACCAGAGTTTCCAAAATAAGTAAAGAACTAACATTTAAACATATCTATGCTGGCGTAGTGCATACTTCTCTGGTGCGTCTCCTTATCTTTCTGGTAAATATAGGTGTGGTGCCAATATTTAGAAGCGTAGAGAGTGTTAACAAAGTAATTGATGTCAGAATACTTCCAGGATTGCATCACCTCGCGGGTTCAAGTGAAAATGCTTCTCTGCTTATATTTCTGAGTTATGTAAACGTATTGAGTATATGGTATCTAATTGTCTTGGCATTAGCTATTACGACTTTTGTAGGGGTTAAGAAAACAACTGCATATTTCGTTTCAATTGTTATCTGGTTCATAAGGATTGTTGCTGAAACCTTATTTGTTGTTAATTATTTCCCAAGTTAATGTGTTTAGTTATTATTGACATAGAATATGACAATTCAACAGGATATGTGAAATAGGTTTGGATGCTGTATAACAGATTTTCCTTACGACAAACACTAAATATAGATGAGTTGAAATCTCTCGGAACTGAAAAAAATCATGTCAAAATGCGGATGTAAGAATAGGAGAAAAGAATGAATACAAGAGACAATTATGCGGAACTACAATCAAGAATCTTAGATGCACGACGTGTGTGGAAACGAAGCCTTTTCTGGACGGGAACTGCCATCGTCCTGATAGGAATACTGGCTATTCTTATAGGAGAATCTATCATCGATTTACTGATGCCGCTGCCAAGTCCTGTCCGTATCGTACTACTTGCAGGAATTGTCGGTGCCACTCTCTATCTACTTTATAAACACCTAATTCAACCGTTGAGAGCAGCACTCACTCTTCGAGATATTGCGCTGAATGTTGAACAACGGCATCCAAAACTTGAAGATAGACTGGTTAGTGCGATCCAATTTGGGAACCGAGAATCGGATGATCCCATTGAAGCACACATGCTACAGCGATTGCTTGAAGACACCACAGAACGGATAAAAGGCATTGATTTCAAAGCGACGGTTGACCACAGTAAAACTCGCAAGTACGTTGGAATCGCAACTTTAGTCATTGCAGCGTGCGGTCTATTGTCTCTTTTGTTTCCTATAGAAACCAAAACGAGTCTGATGCGAATATTTGTTCCATGGGAAAAAACTGATCCAATTTTGACAACCAAAGTACAAGTTTCACCCGGGAATGCTCGTATCCTTCGTGGTAAAAGCCTTCCGATTGAAGTCATCGTTACTGGTAAGGACGCAGACAAAGTTGTCTTGACGTATTTTGACAAGGATACGCCACCAACAGCAGAAAACGAGGGTAGCAAACAGGAAATTAACATGTTGCAGAATCCGGAGGACAAACGCGGATTCGCTTATGAGATATTTAATATTGAAACCGATTTTGAATATTATGTTGCCGCCAATGAAACGACATCTGAACGTTACACTGTTGAAGTTTTTGAGATGCCGCGTGTAGAAGAAATCTCTGTCTCATATACCTATCCTGAATATACAAATCTAAAACCAGTTGTACAGCAAGGAAGTGGTGACATACAAGCAGTCGTTGGCACATCAGCAGAAATCCGAATCACTACCAATAAAGTTATTCAGAAAGCAACTTTCACCCAACAAAGTGATGAAGCAACGATAACAAAAGAAGATGAGTCGGACGACACAGTGCCTGTGAAATCCACTGAGATGAACATAGCAGACGGGAACATTCTTACCA
This sequence comes from Candidatus Poribacteria bacterium, assembly GCA_022825665.1. Classification (GTDB taxonomy): domain Bacteria; phylum Poribacteria; class WGA-4E; order WGA-4E; family WGA-3G; genus MSPOR6. The sequence goes on along the minus strand of JAJDWI010000052.1, from coordinate 28,052 downwards.
CAACCTTAGAAGTCCGTGAAAATGGTAAATATACAGTTGAACTGTTGTGTATAGATCAATTCAACAATGAAATTCCGATTGAGTATAATATCAAAACGATACCAGATAATGCTCCTAAGGTAGTCATCAAAGAACCCGGACGCGATGTTAAAGCAACAAAATTAGAAGAGGTTAAAATTGTTGCTGAAGCCACAGATGACTATGGTGTAGAAAAGTTAAACCTTATGTATCGTATCGGCATCGGTGAATTAAATGAAATCGTTTTAGAAGCAACCGGTGAATCTACAGCAGAAGATGCCGATGTGAAGTCAGGAAAACACCTAAAAACCGGTACTTATACATTCTATCTTGAAGAATTTGATGTTGAACCTGGACAAGTCATCACATACTACGCACAGGCTACTGACAATAACACGCTTACAGGACCAGGTGAAACAAAAAGTGAGATTTACTTCATAGAGATCAAACCTTTCAATCAAAGACTTGAACAGGGAGAACAAGCAGAAGGTGAACCCCCCGAAAGTGAAGGGACACCAAACCCTCTACCCGGTTTCATGGCTACTCAGAAACAGATTATACGGGAAACTTGGAAACATATAAATGATCAACCTCCAACCCTCACAGAAGAATATAATACTGCGGTCAAACAAACCGGCAAGAAACAATCTGACCTAAAGGACCAAACTCAAAGGTTTACAGACGAATTGAGTATGGCGATGCAAGAAGTACAAATTGATCCGGAAATCGTGATGAACCTTGAAGAAGCGATTGATATGATGGGTCAGGCAAAGGATAACCTGAATGCTGTCCAACCGGGGCAAGCAATGCCACCGGAACAGGCTGCACTTGAACTCCTTAATAAAGTTAATCTGGCAATTCCAAAAGTGTTGCAGCAAGCAAGGTCAAGTCAACCACAAATCGCTGAGAACTTTGAATTGGAAATGGAAGAACTGCAGAGCGAACTTGAGCAGGATCAAGAAGAAATGGAACAGGAGCTTCAGGAACAAACCCAGCAAATGTTAGACCAAGCACGTGAAATGCTGGAACAACAACAGAACCTAAATGAACAAAGTCAGCAATTAGGCAGGCAAGATCAACCTTCACCGAGTGACATGCAACAAAATAGCCAGCAGCAAGGGCAGTTATCTCAGCAAGCAGAGCAGATGTCACAACAACTTGGTCAGATGCAAGGCAATTCACAAAGCACGCAACAACAACGTCTCAGTCAAGCTGGACAAGCAATGCAACAAGCCGGTGAACAGATGCGACAAGCATCGCAAGGGATGCAACAGCAACAACCCCAGATGAGTGCTGCAAAAGGTCAAAAGGCAGAAGAAAGGGTTGAAGAAGCCATAGAGCAACTTGAGAGAGCAGCTGCTGAATTCACAGATAATGCGTTAGAGAGAGCCAACCAACAACTCCAACAGTTAACTGCTGAACAATCTGATGTCCAACAGCAAACACAGGAAATAAGGGAGAGATCTCAGCAATCTGGAATGCGTCCCGATGACTATCGTCAAGCCTCTGAACTTGCTAATGAGCAGCGTCAACTTCAACGCGACTTGGAATCACTTGAAGAGAATTTGAGTGAGCTTCAGGAACAACTCAGCCAAGAGAATCCGGAAGCAGCCCAAAATGTGTCTGATGCGTCAAGACGACTCGCCGAAGAACAAACCTCGGAAGATATGGCAACAGCGCAACGGGCACTTCAATGGCGTAGTTTACTGTCCGCAGACCTGAATCAGCAAGAAGTGCTTGAAACACTTGAGCAAGCACAAGCCGATCTTCAGCAAGCAAGAGCCAACATGGCAAACACTGAAGAGGAACAACTTGAAGCTGCTTTGGAACAACTCCAAAATTTTGAAGAACAGATGCAAGACATACAACGTGAACTTCAAGCAATGGAAGGACAAGAACAGACAGAGGAGCAACAACAACGAGAACAGCAGCTTGAAGAACAACAACAGCAGCTTAGGGAACGGATGGAACAGGCACAACAAGCCATGCAAAATGCTCAAGAAGGGCAACAACCCGGTCAAGAAGGACAACAACCTGGACAAGATGGACAGGGTGAGAACGAAAATGACTTAGCACGCGGCGGAGCCGAATCCAATCAAGAGATTAAAGAACTATGGCTTGAAATGCTCGATTCCATGCAACCCCCATCTGGAAACCGCACACGTCGCTTTCCCAATTATGAATTTGCTATTCGTGACCTCAGAAAATTAGAGGCAGCTTTAGAAGAACGGCTCAATATGCTGCAAGAAAAGAAACAATTGACACAGGTTGCGAAGGAAGATGTTCCTCCAGAATACCGTAGACTTGTTGATAACTATTACGAGTCCTTAGCGAAGTAGAAAGAATCGGATATGTTAAATATTTCAGTAGGGACAACGCGGTAATCCCGTTTGTCCCTACAATAATTATAGCATTGGATTTGAATCTACATTTAACTTCATTAACCTATTATCTTATGGAGGATTACTATGTCGTCACAACCTTTTATTGTTAAGCCCGGTGATAACATCACACTCAGCAATGTAGAGCAAGATTGTAAACCTGAACGCATTCCAGATTATACCGGGACTTTTCAAAAAAAAGGTGAAACTAAAAAACCGTTGAAAAAACTAAATAAACGGCTGCTCAAACTTCAGGAATTGCTTTACGCCGAAAGCAAACATGCACTTCTGATAATTTTGCAAGGGATGGATACATGCGGCAAGGATGGTACCATCAGGAAGGTGATGGCAGGTATTAATGTACAAGGCTGTGAAGTTGTTAATTTCAAAGTTCCTTCATCGGATGAGATTGCTCGGGATTTTTTGTGGAGAGCACACAAAGCTGTACCCAAGAAAGGAATGATCGGTATTTTTAACCGTTCACATTATGAAGATGTACTTGTTGTTCGCGTGCATGATCTTGTAGATGAATCGGTATGGAAAAAGCGTTATCAGCAAATCAATGACTTTGAGAAAATGTTGGTAGAAAACGGAACAGTTGTCCTGAAATTTTTTCTCCACATCTCAAAAGATGAACAGAAAGAACGACTTGAATCGCGCATCAACGACCCTACAAAACATTGGAAAATTACCGAAGCAGATATCCGAGAACGCTCCTACTGGGATGATTACATGCAAGCGTATGAATCTGTATTACAAAAGTGTACCACCCAATGGGCACCATGGTATATAATTCCCGCAAATAGAAAATGGTATCGGAACATTGTCATTACCGAACGTATTGTTGAAACGCTTGAGAAGTTGGATATGAATTATCCAAAACCCAATTCTGATGTTTCTACATTATATGTTGACTAATCATAAACAGTAAATTTAAGATGGAATTATATCTATTGAACGGTAATGAGATAGTCCCAATAGGCACAGGATATTAGAACAAGGAACTTTTAATGCTTTCAACAGCACAAATAGAACAATTTGAGGAAGAGGGGTATCTGCTTCTTTCCAACTTAATCTCAAAAGAGATTATTGAAAAAGCAGAACATGCGATGTGGAATACGTTGGGAATGGATACTGATCACCCAGACACATGGGACCAAGTCCAACGTCCATTTCTCACCAATTTTTACATAGAAAACATGGCACACGAAAGACGTATTGAGCTTTTCGGTGTAACACATCCAGATTTGTTAGAATGTTGCACGCCTGATTATCTCACCATCCTCAATCAACTCGCTGAAAGATATCCTTCTATTCCACACTGCAAAAGCGACCATCCTGATGCTATCTGGGCAATGAATCAGTTCCCTATTTCTGCAGAGTGGAAGATAACTTCTCCTCACTTGGATGGATACTCCAGAGATTTACGGTTGGATCCGGGTAGTTTCCGAGCATCCAGTTTAACCTATCTCACCGATGCCAATTCCCATCAAGGAACTACTGTAATATGGCCTGAAGGTCCAGAACGAATTCGCGAATTTCGCAAACAAAATCCGAACCTTTCCAACAAAATTCGCACGATGTTAACACATTTGCCACAAATTGATTTGGGAGAACCGATGGAAGTTGTTGCCAAACAGGGAGATGTGCTGTTTTTTCACCATCTACTACCGCATACTGGAACAATAAACGCTTGTAGTTCTCCCAGATTTGCAATTCGGTATATGTGTTTATGTTTTGAGTGTCGTCCTTGGCAGAAAAGAGGAGAATGGAATATCTGGATGCCGTAGGAGATGACAATATAATGAGTTGTTTTAAATAGCATAACTACAGATTTCCTATACCATTACACATTTGCAAACACAATTTTATAATATCTCAACAAGAATACTACTAATCTAACCCAACAAGGAATGCGAACCTTAACAATCGCAATCAAGGAGGATATAATGAATCGTTACAAATACAATTTAAATACAAAGGCAGCTGGATTAGGAACACACCATCTAATTATCCCAATTCTTTTAGTTTTCGTATTTGTCTCCAGTCTTTTGAGTGTTCAAACTGCATTAGCACAAGAGATATTAGTGCAAACCGGATTTGAGGAATTCACAGTTGGTGAACCGCCAACAGATTGGGAAGTTAGAGGCAATCAGATGCAAGTCACAGACGATACAGTCAAGACCGATGGTAAATCGCTCGGTATCTTAGGTGGAGCAAATGACGATAGAGTTGGCGTTGCAATTAAAACCGAAAATCCTGTCATTTCAGTAGAATTTTGGGTATATATAAAAGGTTCTGGACGCTCATTTAATCTCAAAGTTGTCTCTGACGAAAACATCGCTGTAAATGATGGTGGTGTTTATATAAATTGGAATGCAAATGCTGTTCGTCTCTACGACGGGTCCGCTTGGGTAGCAATTGGTGACTTCCAATTTGATGCATGGAAATATGTGCGTGTTGTCGCAGATGTCAGCAAAAGCACGTTTGATTACTACATAGGAGATGACATGGAAGCAGCTCGGGAAGCGACACCTGTCACAGAACTTGCTTTTCGCAAAGCTGCGACAAACCCTGTCGCACAGTGGGTCGCGTTCCATGTTTATTCCTCTGTTGCCCAGGGATTTATAGATGATCTGCTTATCTATGAAGGTGGAGAACCACCCAGTGTTACACCTGTGGAACCAAAAGGCAAACTCACAACGTTCTGGGGGCAGCTCAAACAACACTCCGCACTGCGGTAGTCATCTGTAGTGGCAACTTCATATTATAGGAAAAAATATAAGGAGGTATAAATGTACAAAAAACAGTGTCGTATCAATTCAGTATCTATAACTGCAGAAACTACGTATTCTATCCTGTTCTTCATTTTAGTTACTGTCCTTGTTTTATGTCCCATATTTATTCAACCCACACTTGCTCAAAAGGTGTTTGTGCAAAATGGATTTGAGAAAGAAGCTCTCGGTAAACCACCAGAAAATTGGGAAGTGAGAGGTGAGGGGATGGAAGTAACAGATGATGTTGTCAAAACTGACAAAAGATCACTTGGTATCTTAGGCGGGGCAGATGACGATAGAACTGGAGTCGCCATTGAAACCGAGAATCCTATCATCACAGTGGAATTTTGGGTGTACATTAAAAGCGGTGGAAGGTCTTTCAATCTCAAAATCATTACTGCTGACAACATCGCTCAAAACAACGGGGGTGCCTACATAAATTGGAATGCAGATGCCGTCCGTTTATTCGATGGAGGTGCATGGCAGCATATTGACGACTTTAAGACTGATACCTGGAGATACGTTCGTGTCGTCTCCGATGCCAGTAAAAGTCAGTTTAATTTCTATACTGGTAATGATAGGAACGAGGCACTGAAGGATAGAGGAAAAAAAGGACTCCACTTCCGAAATCTTGCTATCGGTCCAGTTACCAAATGGGTTGCTTTCCATGTATATGGATTCGCCGCACCAGGATATGTCGATGATTTATTGATTTATGAAGGTGATGAACCATTTAACCTTGCAGTTGATCCTATCGGTAAACTCGCAACTGTTTGGGGACACATCAAAGGACATTCTACATTACGTTAGTGTTTGACTTTTAAGCCATTGAGTAAATTAAACAGTTTCGGGAGATAAATTATGGACAACGAATCAGTTCATCTATCATCAGCACAAAGGTTACATTTTGACATCTACGGGTATGTATTGTTGGAAAACGTGCTGACACCCGACGAAATTGATCGGATGAAAGCAGCACTCTATAGAATCAAGGATGATGGAAACCTTGATGGTACAAGGGTCTACCTAAATTGGCGAGGCGAACACCATGCACACATGGGCAATCTCGTTGAATATGACCCAGCGTTGTTGGAATACGCGGCACATCCTAAACTTGTTCCACTGGTTGAAGAGGTAGTCGGCGGAAAGATTCGTCTTGAGGAAACTGAGGCAATCATCAACAGACGAACTGCAGATGCCGATTTAGATGAACTCAACAAACGTAGATTCAATCCAACAGGTTTTCACCGTGGAACAAAGCACGGTTGGGGTACCTATATGGAACAGGACAAGTTTCACTGCATCTTTGTCAAGACGCTTGCATACCTTACTGATGTTGGTCCTGACGATGGAGGCACATGTGTTATTCCCGGAAGTCATCGCTTGACATGGAATCAGAGTGAGATGATTGAAGCAGCATTATCGGATGATAAACTAATCTATCAAGTTGAAGCATCTGCTGGTTCAGTATTATTATTTGCCGAGGCACTCATCCATAGCACAACTGCTATCCGTAGCGACAATGAACGGGTTATTCTAATCGCTGGTTATACACCTCCGATGGTGAGGGAATGGCCTGGCAATGAGGTGAGTCCAGAATTTATTGAGACACTACCAGAGGAAATTCGTCCGCTTATTTCTGGCAGTGATAGTTGGCATTGGAAACGAAGATACTAAACTATCATGAATTTTGAAAATAATACACATCTACTCCACGGTAGGTGCGGTTTCTAACTACACTATTTACACAGGTTCGGTTAGGATACCGAACCATAAGCGTCAATTTAAGGACGAGATGCGTTTGTAGTCGCGCAATTCATTGCGCCTCGGATACTAACGTAGGGGCGAGGTTTCCTCGCCCGTCTTCACTTCCGACATTCTCGTAGGTCGGAGCGAGCAAAGCGACCTCCAACCATGTATTATGTCTGAACAAGGATTTTCAGGATAAGAGACTTGTCTTCCGATGTTCCTTTGTCAAAAGTTAGCCCTTCATCCTTTGCAATAGAATATATACTCACCAACTCCTAATCCTGGAAATCCTATAATCCTGGAAATCCTGGTTCAGACATCAAGCAATTCAGACAGACAAGAATCACTAAATTGACGCTTATGGTTCGGTTAGGATACCGAACCTACCAAAGTGTATAAGTTGTCAGAGGTTACAAGATTTAGGGAAGGTGGACAGCATTTTGTACCATCCACACAAGGTAGATTATTCTTCAAGGTTATAGTGGAGCATACCTCGATTTTCTGTGCCTATGTATAAGGTGCTCCCATCAACCGCAAGAGATGTAACGTTGTCAGGTGTCTTTGATACAACCTGTTTCCAAGTGCCATTTTCCAAGCGATATATACCAGTATCTTTGGTAATACCATAAACCTTTGTACCATCAGCAGCTAAGTGTTCCATAATGAGATTTGTTCCCTCTGCATCGGTGACGGTCCGCCAATTTCTCCCATCATCAGATGTGATGATGCCCGCGTCAGTCGCTACATATACGGTGGATCCAGCAACCACAATATCATTAAAAGAGTTAACATGAAACGGTAGACCTGGCGTAATATCATACCAATTATTACCCTTATCAAACGATACGACGAGGTGTCCATCCCGTTTTCCGACGTAAACTGTGTTTCCTGAAACCGCAAGTTTTAGTTGTCTCATTGCTGTTTGCAAAGTCAATTCAGTAGTTTCTTCCAGTCCAGTATCGTACCATTCAGTATCACCACGTTTCCATCTAAAAAGCTTATAGTTGTATTCCATATAGAACATGTCTTCACTAACTGCAAACGCTCCGGTCCGGAACCCTAATTGCATATATATACCAGATGGTAGTTGGGGATCCGAATTTGCCAATTTTTCAAAGAATTGGGTCGCTCCAGAAACAATCTTTTGCATCTGTTCAACAGAGAGACCTTCATGTAACCGGTATCTTAAATCCGTAGAGTTGAAGATGGGTATGTCTTGTATTGGCACAAGCATATTATCATCTATTGATAAGCGATATAAGAGTGTTTTTCCTCTGCCAAGAGAATCTCCGCCTTTCGCGTAGATATTATTACCAGATTTAATTACGTGAGTAATGTCTAATAAATTCTCTCTTATCGGATTCTTTATCGATGAATTTACTTGAACGTTATTCCAAGATTTGCCTTGATTTATGGTGTTGATTATTTTATCGTCAGATCTTGCGTAGAGGATTGATGGAGTAATCTGTCCGCGAATATTACCCTTAAACGCAATTAATTTATCAACTCTATTTTTATCACTGATATTGACTTTATTCCATGTTTTACCAGCGTCAGTGGAACGATGCAGTCCGTCATCACTACTACCAACATAGAAAATTTCTCCATTTACCACTGTCGCGTTATTAACATCAGCATTCATTGATGGGGTAGTCCCGGGTGCTTGTACAGGCATCCATGTATCACCACTATCAGTAGACCGCACCATCCCTTTTTCCATGGCTAACAGTGTATTACCAGAAGCAACAAGTTTAACAAAAGGAGGCCATCCTTTTATGTTCCAAGCATTTGTAGGAGTTATATCTGTCCACGAATTTCCCAAGTTAGTTGATCGGTATATCCACCAGGAACGTTGCAATCCACGGGACACTTTGCGCGGATCTGACAAGTCATCGCTCAATTCTGCTGCTACATATAGTTTGCCATCAGTTGATGCAACTGAACGGATTCGTCCAATAGACACTGGAAATTCCAGACGGTGCCAGTTGTACTCTTTTAATCGGTATAGACCATCGTCAGTTCCAGCAAACAATGTGTCCTGAACTTTTGTTAAAGATCCTATGCGACCTTTTAGTCCATTGTTTATTGCATGCCATGTCATACCACTATCTTTAGATTGATAAACACCTTTGTCAAAGGCTAAATACAACGTCTTATCTGTTAACACAAACTCGCCTGCAGCGTATCCTTTCTGCCATGAGTGGACTAAATTCCATGTTTTTCCATCATCCTTTGATGCAAAGAGTTCATGAGACGGTATAAAATAGAGAGTATTTTTCCACTTCGCAATAGGTGAGTTAGCACTCCAAGCTGTTTTCAGGTGGATAATGTCATAAAGATGATGCCATCCCGTTTCATCGGTTGATAATTTGTAGATACTTGGTGCACTTCCACCAAGAACGTAGAGTTCGTCATCGGGTGTAACATGAAAAGTATATACTCGACTTCCTTCAACGGGTTCGGATTGAATCCACTGCTGTTTGGGAACTCCAACGTCTTCTTCTTCTGCCTCTGCAGCAGCTAATAATACCTCATCAGGTTTCTGACCGTTGTCACCATTCCTATCAAGCACATTTGGATTCCCAAATTGATTTTGTGTATCGGGTTCTGTATCAATATTTAGCACAGTAGGTGTCTCAACGAGTTCTATCTTCATTTCTGCTTGTGCATCTAAAGAATAAGACTGTTGATAACTTACTAAATATTGGCTTCCTAATCCAAGTAGTAAGACAATCAAAACAGCACTTGACGCAGCAATCACCCATGGCACTAAAGGTTTGCCAACAGTAGGTGTAGGTTTTAGATTCTTTATCTCTTGCATGATGTTGTTAGTAAGGTTCGGTGAAATTTGAAAATGTTCAAGTGCTTCTCTAATCATCGTTTCCTCCTTTTGTAGACGTTGCTGTGCTCGACGGAGACGACTTCTAATCGTATTTGCCGAGACTCCTAAAAAAGCCCCAATCTCTGAACTTGACATCTCGCTGAAGTAATGTAATGTGATTACCGTGCGTTCACTTTCTGGTAATTTGGCAAGCAACTTCTTGACGGTTTCGCGTTGTGCTTCTGCTGCGATACGTTCGTTTTCTTCAACTACATAATGTGAATAGGTCGCTTTTCCAAGTTGTGAGATATTTGTATCTTCCAAAGGTTGTGTCGGCAAACGCTTTTTACGTTGCCATGCAAGGCAGCGACGAGTGGCAATTACATATAGCCAACTGGCGAAACTCTGCGGGTTTTTCAATGAGTCCAGATTCTTATATGCCTTGAGGAAAACGTCTTGTGTAAGTTCCTCGGCAATGTGGAAATCCCCGATTTTACGCCACACAAGCGTGTGAACCGGTTTTTGATATTCTTTCACAAGATTTGTGAAAGCCATCTCATCGCCATCAAGAACGCGTTGGATCAACTCAAGATCACGGTTTTTCATACATTACCTCCGATGTCCTATAGTGACGCGACTTAGGGGTAAAACTGGTGCATAATTCTACTAAAAAGAGAGAATGTTTCAGGTAATGAAGTAGGGTTTGTTAGATAAATAAAATTAAACCCTACATGTTATGTGCATTAAAGGACATGTATGAAGGGTTAGGTTATAACGACACAAGAGTGTCCTTACTATGTTTAGGTTGATTTAATCTTGGATATGTTACGTGCTTTCGTCTTGTCGGTTGGCGACCTGTGCACGGAGCTGTTCTAATTCTGCTTCAAGTTTCTGTCGGCGTTCCGATTCTTTTTTTGCGAGTGATTCCGCTTCCTTACGGCGTTCAATTTCAGTTGCTGCCACTGCTTCCGCCTCCTCTCGGAGGTGCTGTTCTTGTATTCGTCGCTCTTGTTCTTGAATTCGTCGTTCCTGTTCTTGTTCTCGGAGTTCTTGCTCGTGTTCTCGCATGTGCTTTTCTTCCATAGACGTTGTTATTGGCGTGCCATCAGGTAGGTAGGGACGCATTAATCTTACATGTGTAGTCTGATCGTCTTTCCAACAAAAGTAGAGATTCAATGCTGCACTGAACAATCCACCGTGCGCATCCGGTTCAATCTCTACAATGTCTCCCGATGGACTCTGCTGCCACCCGCGAAATTCCGGTGGTTTTTTCATCTCAGGTTGATGGATATAGTATTCTTGCACACCCATATCTTTCAGATACAACTGGACTTTTTTATTTCGATCTTGATGTGCTGTTGAATCTGAGAGGAATTCAAATACAGCGATAGGAACCGCGCCTTCTGACCATGTATAAAAACTACGTCGTTGTGGATGTTTATCAACACCGAAAACGATATAAACATCAGGGGCAACGAATTTGGTGATGTCCCCTTCACGGTAGTAGATAAAACTATCAATACCGATGTGAATATGTTCATTAATATCAAAATATCGCGAAATTTGATCAAAAAACGTGGTAATCTGTATTCCGTGAAATCCTGTTGCTGCCATAGGTTCGTCGTCCTCAAACGGGTAGCCTTCAATGTAAACGGTCGGTTTTCCACTCGCTTTTGGAAAGACGGGCATATATTTTTTTTGTTTGAAAGCAAATTCGTTTACGAGATCCATGCTTTTCTCCGTTATGTATTAGTATACTTCTTATTTGTGTTTGTGTAAGTAGGGATAAAGTATCCTCAACCGTTTTTGATTTAGTCTGTATTTATTTTTTATAATTTTATCAAAGTACGTGTTCTTTATCAAGTTGAAAGTAATATACTTTAGGTATGTATTAGGAGAGGTAGATAGGGTGGAATGTGGACATCTAATACCGTCCAGACAAGACAACTTTATTCTCCAAGATTTAAATGAAGCATACCGCGGTTTTGTGTGCCTATATAGAGTGTATTTCCATCAACAGCAAGAGAAGTTATGTTATCAGGTATATCTGAGATGATCTGTTTCCAAAGATGACTTTCCAAGCGATAGATACCTGTGTCTTTTATTACACCATATAACATTGTGCCATCAACAGTCAGTATTTCCATCTTGAGGTTCGTTCCCTCTGCATCGGTGACGGTCCGCCAATTTCTCCCATCATCAGATGTGATGATGCCCGCGTCAGTTGCTACATATACGGTGGATCCAGCAACCACAATATCATTAAAAAAGTTAACATGAAACGGCAGACCTGGCGTAATATCAAACCAATTATTACCCTTATCAAACGATACGACAAGATGTCCATCCCGTTTGCCAACATATACGGTATTTCCTGATGCTGCAAGTTTAAGATCTTTCTTCGCTATATCCTCAATCAATTCAATTGTTTCTTCCTGTCCAATATCGTGCCATTCTGTATCACCATGTTCCCAGCGGAAGAGTTTAAAGTTGTATTCCATATAAAAAGTGTTGTCGCTAACTGCAAATGCACCTTGTGCACCGTACCGATAATATGTCTCTGAATGTGGTATATCCATTTTTGCCAACTGTTTAAAGAACTGTGTTGCCCCAGTAGAACTTTTTCGTAACATTTCTGCGTAGAACCTATCTGATCCTCTTGAAGCATGTCCGAGATCCAACAGATCATATAAATTCGTTGAGTCAAAGACAGGCATGTCTTGAATCGGTACCAACTTATTGGCATCTGTTGATACGCGAAATATACGTGTTTCTCCACTACCAGGAACATAACTATATGAATTGCTAAGTGAACTACCCTTTGCATAGATGACACCATCAGATATGACTATCTGGGAAATTTTTGTAGGTTGTTCTATACTATATGATGTCATTGGTATATCTATTGGAATAACGTTCCAAGACTTACCTTGATCGGTAGTTTTTACCATCTCTCCAACACTACCATAAATTATTGGATGTGTATTTTTCTCTTTACCATCTTCTTTATACACAACTATATTACCAATACGGCTATTTTCCGGAGTAACATTTAACCCTTCCCAGGATTCACCACCATCAGTTGTCCGTTGGAGTCCGTATTCCGAGCTGCCAAAATAAAAAACATCTTCATTCACTGCCGCAGCAGGAGAATTTGACAACATCGGAGGTGAAAATCCTGGGAGTGGCATCCATGTATCACCTCCATCGGTTGAGCGTACCATACCTTGTTCAATTGCCATGAGTGTATCACCAGCAGCGACGAGTCTGATATTAACGAGCCATCCTGCTCTTGATTTCCAGACATGTGTAGGCGTAATATTTGTCCATGAATTTCCCAAGTCAGTTGAACGAAATATCCACCATCCTCGTTGTAGTTTCTCCGATGAATTATCAGGATCATATCTATGATTTATTACAAATGCATACAACTTGTCATTGGTGGCAGTAATTGAATAACAATTTCTTGCTTCGGATATTGGAAATTCTGTTATCCGTTGCCAACTACCCGAGTCCCAACGATAGATAGAACCTGCTAAAGCAAACACAGTGTCTTGGACAGATACAATAGAATTCGGTCTGTTGGTAAATTCATCGTTTATATTTGTCCATGTTTTTCCTTGATCCTCAGAGCGAAAAGCACCGCGTTGTTCAAAAACAGTGTAAAATGCCTGTTTCATGAGCAGTAATTCCTTTGGGGTAGCATTTTCTCTGGGAAATTGGTGGACTATATCCCATGTCTTACCATCATCCTTTGAGGCATAGAGTATATGTGAGGGAAGCATATAGAGTGTATTGTCCCATTCTGCCATAGGAATATCAGCAAACGGCACATCTGTTATTGAACTAATATCACTAACATGTTGCCATCTTTCTTTATCGTTTTGTAATTTGTATAGGTTCCCATCATGAGTGAGAGCATATAGTTCTTCCTCTACAGTTGTAAGTAAACCTTCTACCGTAGTGCCTGTGATAGACTTAGATTGAATCCACTGCTGTTTAGGAACGGATACCTCGTCTTCTCCGTCCGCCTGCGCTGCAGCCAATAATACTTCATCAGGTTTCTCTCCACGATTGTTACTGTGACTAAGTACATTTGAATTTCCAAACTGATGACTTACATCGGGATTCGTGTCAAGATTTGACACAATAGGTGCCTCAACAAGTTCAACCGTTGTCTCAGCTTGTGCATCTAAACTGTAAGGTTGCTGAAAGTGCAGTAAATGTGGACTACCTATACCAAGTAGCAATACAAGCAAAACCGCACTTGATGCAGCAATCGCCCAAGGCACTAAAGGTTGACTTCCAGAAGGAGTAGGTTTTAGATTCTTTATCTCTTGCATGATGTTGTTAGTAAGGTTCGGTGAAATTTGAAAATGCTCAAGTGCTTCTCTAATCATCGTTTCCTCCTTCTGTAACCGATTCCGCGCACGTCTGAGTCTGCTTTTAATTGTGCTTGCAGACACTCCTAAAAATCGACTTATCTCTTCAACCTTCATTTCACCGAGGTAATGCAGCGTCATCACTGTGCGTTCACTCTCTTTCAACTTAGCGAGCAGCTTTTTGACCGCTTCACGTTGTGATTCAACTATGGTGTTTTTCCGATCTTTTACGACATATTGTGAATAAGCATCTCTCTGTGTCATTGTTGTATCTGTGTCCTCTAAAGGCTGGGTCTTTATTCGCTTTTTGCGTAGCCATGTGTCGCATAGTCGTGTTGTAATCACATACAACCATCCAGAAAACTGGTTGGGTTCTTTTAGGGTGTGAAGTCTCTGATACACTTTCAGGAAAGCATCCTGAGTGATGTCCTCAGCGATGTGGAAATCACCGATTTTTCGCCAAGCAAGTGCGTGAACTGCTTTTTGATGTTTCTTCACAAGTTCAGCGAAAGCGGATTCATCATCAGCAAGGATTCTTTGAATAAGCGTAACATCGTTGTTTTTCATCACGTGTCTCCAAAAAGCGGTAGTTTGATTTATCAGATATCAAACTATAGTGACGCAAGATAGGGGCAAAAAGGTTGCCAAATTCTGCAAAAAAGCAAATTTTGGAGGAAAAGGAGGATAGAAGTCTTATCGCTAAATCTAAATGCGTCTACCATACCTATAGTAGACGCATTGTCAATAGCGAATTATTATAGACTTTACAACTTTATTCATCAAGGTTATAGTGGAGCATACCTTGATTTTCTGTGCCTATGTATAAGGTGCTCCCATCAACCGCAAGAGAATTTATGTTATCAGGTATATCTGAGATGATCTGTTTCCAAAGACGACTTTCCAAGCGATAAATACCTGTGTCTTTTATTACACCATATAACATTGTGCCATCAACAGTCAGTATTTCCATCTTGAGGTTCGTTCCCTCTGCATCGGTGATAGGACCCCAATTATTTCCTTGATTTGATGCTGCTACACCTGCATCTGTTGCTACAAACACTGTGTCACCGACAAAAACGATATCTTTGAAAACTTTTACTGTAAACGGTAGGAATTGCGTAAGATCAGTCCAAGTAGTGCCTTTATCAAACGATCCGACAAGATGTCCATCCCGTTTGCCGACATAAACTTTGTTCCCTGACACAGCAAGTTCAAGCTTTTTACTTGCTATGTTGAAGTATAAATCAACGGTTTCTTCCAATCCAGTATCGAACCATTCAGTATCACCGCGTTTCCATCGGAAAAGTTTAAAGTTGTATTCCATATAGAACGTGTCATTACTAACAGCAAATGGACCCTCTAACCCGTATCTACGGAGATTAGCTTGATCCACATTGGGCATTTTTGCCAACATTGTAAAGAACTTTGATGCTCCTGATGATTTTTCTTGCAACTGTTTAGCAAATTCCTGATTTGACAACCCCCGTTTTTTATTAGACAATTGTTGTCCAATAATTGGGTCAAAGATCGGCATGTCTTGAATTCGGACTAATGTATTACCGTCTGTGGATAAGCGAAATAACAATGGTTCGCCTTCATCAAAAAATGTGATAAGATTATTTCCTTTAGCATAGACAACACCATCAGATTTAACTATCTGTGTAATGTTAGGGGGAACTTCACCATGCCACAGCTCCGTTGACATATCGGCTGGAATAGTTTTCCAAGACTGTCCTTTGTCAGTAGTTTTTATCATATCTCCAACACTCCCATATATAATAGGTAGTGTATCTTTCCCTTTGCCATTTTCTTTATGCACAATTAGTTTTCCTATATAACTTTTATCTGAAGTAACATTAACCACCTCCCATGATTTTCCACTATCAGCGGATCGTTGGAGTCCGGTGTTCGGACTGCCAATATAGAAAATACTTTCATACAACACGGCAACAGGAGAATTGGGAAACAATTCAAGAGATTTACCATAATTTTGTAGCGGTAGCCATGTATCTCCGCCATCTGTAGAACGTAGTACCATTCCCTGTTCTATTGCCAGAAGCGTTTCACCGGCAGCGTATAGGTTTATACCCATGAACCATCCCACTCTATCCTTCCAGACGTGTGTTGGGGTTATATTTTTCCACGAATTCCCCAAGTCAGTTGAACGAAATATCCACCAACTTCGTTGATCCTTTGGATCTATATTAGGATTGAATTCAGGATTGATTGCTGCTACATACAACCGATCTTTAGTTGTCGTAATTGAAAAGCATGCCTTTGATTCAGGTATTGGAAATTCTAAAAGTTTCCATTTATCACTGTTCCAGCGATAGAGTTGTTCACCAGCTAAAATAAACACCGTGTCTTGGACCTCTACGATAGAACGGGGTTCACTTGGTAGTTCATCTTCCATGTTTTTCCATGTCTTGCCTTTATCCTCAGAACGAAAAACACCTTGATCAAAAATGATATAATACGCTTGTTCTGTTAGCAGTATTTCGTAAGGAAAATCAAATTCATCTGGAAAATGGTGAACTACATTCCATGTTTTACCATCATCCTTTGAAGCATAAAGTGTATTGGATGGAAGAATATAAAGGGTATCATCACTCTCAGCCATAGGATATTCAACTAGACTATCGTCAGCTATAGAACGAATGTCACTAAGGTATTGCCATCCAGTTTTATCGTCTTGAAATTTGTATAGGTGTCCACCAGTAATGCCTCCAGTAACAGTGTAAAGTTGTCCATCAGAGGTCGCAAGTAGACTATTTACTTGAGTGCCTTCAATAGGTTCAGACTGAATCCACTCCTGCTTAGAAACAGACACGTCTTCTCCTTGTGCCTCTGCGGCAGCAAATAGGACTTCATTAGGTTTTTGACCCTTATTATTGCTATTATTTTCTGCATTTGCATTTCCAATTTGACGACGTACATCTGGCTTCGTGTCAAGATTCAGCACAATAGGTGTATCAACAAATTCAACTGCCATCTCAGCTTGTGCATCCAAACTATATGGTTGCTGAAATTGCAGTAAATGTTGGCTTCCTAATCCAAGTAGTAATATAAGCAAAACCGCACTTGATGTAGCAATTACCCATGGCACTAACGGTTGACTTCCAGAAGGTGTAGGTTTTAGATTCTTTACCTCTTGCATGATGTTATTGGTAAGGTTGGGTGAAATTTGAAAATGTTCGAGTGCTTCTCTAATCATCGTTTCCTCCTTCTGTAACCGATTCCGTGCTCGTTGTAATCGGCTTTTAATCGTTCCTGATGATACTCCTAAGAATTTGCTAATTTCTTCGACGGTCATTTCACCGAGATAATACAACGTCATCACCGTGCGTTCACTCTCCTTCAATTTCGCGAGCAGTTGTTTGACTACATCACGTTGTGATTCAACAGCACTTTGAGCACGTTGGTCTGCGACATGTCGTGAGTATGCATCTCTTTGAGTCATTGTTGTTTCTATGTCCTCCAACGGTTGTGTTCGTATCCGTTTCTTTCGGAGCCAAGCGTAGCATCGGCGCGTTACAATCACATAGAGCCATCCAAAAAACTGATTCGGATCTTTTAGGGTATGGAGTCTCTGATACACTATCAAGAAGGTATCCTGCGTAATCTCTTCTGCGACGTGGAAATCCCCAATTTTCCGCCATGCGAGTGCATGAACCGGTTTTTGATACTTTTTCACAAGTTCAGCGAAAGCATTTTCATCGCCAGCAAGAACCTGTTGAATCAATTCAACATCGTCGTTTTTCATCTGGTATCTCCAGAAAGGATAGGTTCAATTATTCATTATGAACCCTTGTGACGCGACTTAGGAGGAAAACGGTTGCATAATTCTGCAAGTTTTAGTGTATTAGTTATGTGGTAGAAAGTAATTGTATCAAATCAGGAAGGTATGTCAAGTATGGAGGTTGGGATGCATGGTTATTTGGTAGGTGCAAAAATAGGTATTGTTTGGATGTGTGAAGTCAAGATTAATGTAAGGTAGTTATGTTAGTTTGGGACGTTCCATAAGAATATGTCTCCATCTCTACCTCCGCTCACGAGGGTTTTGCCATCAGAAGAAAACACTAAATTGATAAGTCGGGAGGTATGTCCTTTAAGTAATCCCAATTGTTTGCCATTAGATATATCCCACAGTTGAATTGTCCCGTCAAGGTTTCCACTTGCAAGTATATTGTTATCAGGAGAGAATTTCAAATCGGTAACGACTTCGTTTTGTCCATTGAGAGATGTAAGTTGTTTGCCGGTACCAACATCCCACAGTTGGATGCTAACAGAATTGTTAATGCTTGCCAGTATTTTACCATCCATAGAAAACGCTAATGCATCGGTTTTACTTGAAGGGATACTTAATATCTGTGTTCCAGTACTTGTATCCCAAAGTCGAATTGTTCCATCATCACTTCCGCTTGCAAGAGTATCGCCGTTAGGAGTTAATGCCAATACGTTAATTTTATCTGTGTGTCCTTTGAGGGTGGTATGGACCCGACGACGCTCATCTTCCCATACTTCCCATAAGAACAGGGTGTAACGGTAATCATCCGTAACATTTTCACGTAATGTATTTAGAACAGTGGCAAGCGTATAACCATCTTGAGAAAATATAGCTGGATTATACATCCCTATGGAGCCATTTCCAATACTTGAAAATTTCCTTTGTCCTGAGTCCTCTGGTATTTCTCCTTTGTGTGATTCTACTGGATATTCAGATATTTGGTTGCCTGTACGTGTGTCCCAAAAACTTAATGTCGCAACGACACTTTCCTTGACAAATTCATCACGGATTTGTTTCCCATACATGAACCCACTTGCACTGGTCACTGTGCTACCATCAGGGGAAAATGTGAAAGTGGAGTATCGACCTGCATCTATACGGTTAGGAAGTTGAGTGAAGTTTGATGTGTTCCACAATGTAATTGTATTTCCATATCTGGCAGCTAAATGGCTGTTATTTGGTGCTAACATTAATTCATCAAGTTGAGATGTATGTTCTTTATTATTATATAAGAATAACTTTTCAAAGAATAACTCTTCACCGGTATTAACATCCCATACATGGATTTCACCATTCTGACTTGCACCCGCAACTGTCTTAGAATCTGGTGAAATAGCCAATTCCTTAATTTTGTCATCTATCTTTCCACTAAGTGTTGTGAGAAGTGTCTTAGTCTCAACATCCCATAAATTAATTTTTCTTGAAGATGTCTGACCAGCCAATAATTTACCATCTATAGAAAATGTAAGGATTCCCCTTCCCCAAGTTTGAGACAAGGTTTTTAGGAGTTTCCCAGTGGTTACATCCCAAATACGGAGTGGAGTCCTATCTTTATCAGTTGCAACAAGAAGAGTACCGTCTGGCGAAAATAACAACTGATAGATAGGTTTATTATGGTCTTGAAGTGTTTTTAAATGCTTTCCGGTTATTGCATCCTCCAATTGAATTTTACCATCCACTTCCCCGACCGCAAAAATGCCTTTATTGTCAACGTTGTTAAGGTATAAATCTGCTGATTTAATTTCATATTCCTTTTTGTAAAAATACCCCTTTATGTATCTCGGTAATGGACTTGCTCCATGCGGTGGTGGAGGGAGGAAGTCCTTAATTACGCCAGTAGAGATGTCCCATAAACGAACTGAACCGTTGCTATTCTTACAGAGAAGAGTTTTGCCATCGTCAATTATTTTTAGATCTTTTATGTATCCTACCTTATTTTTAAATATCCTTAGAAGTGTTCCAGTTGTTATATTCCACAGCAAGATTTTATCATGCATTCCGCTTGCTAATGTTTTACTATCCGGAGAGAATGCTACCTTCCCTGATGGTGTTGTATGGTCAGTCAGTAGCGAGAGTTCAGCACCTGTGCGAACATCATAGATCCAAACCCCGGTAGCACTTCCTACAGCAATTTGAGTGCCATCTGGTGAAAAACTTATGCCGTTTATGCTGCCTTTACCGAGTCTATGTTTCGCACCTTCTGGTAGATTCCACCGAGTGTAGTCTCCATCATCACTTAACACCTGATTCGCTTCATTTCCATTTCCATTATCGCTACCACCAGCATCGGCATGTTTCTCCGATTGATTTGGCACAATCGGTTTCACCTCAAGGTTCTGCACAATTTGTGCGTCAACAAGTTCAACCGTTGTTTCAGACTGTACATCCAGACTGTAGGGTAACTGGAAATGTCCAAGATATTGGCTTCCAATACCAAGCATTAACATAACCAAAACAGCACTTGATGCACTTATTACCCACGGAAGCAAAGGTTTGCTGACAGAAGGTGCAGCGGGTTTGAATTTTGTGATTTCTTGCATGATGTTATCGGTTAAGATTGGTGATATTTTAAAGTTTGTAATTGCTTCTCGGATCATCGGTTCCTCCTGTTTCAATTTGTTCCGTGCGCGGCGGAGTCGGCTCTTTATCGTATTTGCAGATACACCCAAAAATTCACTCATCTGTTCACACGTCATCTCAGCAAAGTAGTATAGTGTGATGACGGTTCGATCACTTTCCTTCAATTCTGCGAGTAATTTTTTGACAACCTCTTGCTGTGCCTTATTAGTAGTTTGCGCTTGTTCCTCCGCAACATGTCGTGAATACGCATCTTTGTTTGTTATAGGCGTATCTATCTTTTCCAATGCTTGTGTATGCCGACGTTTTTTGCGATGCCACGAGAGACAGCGACGGGTTGCAATGACATAAAGCCATCCTGCAAACCTGTGCGGTTCTTTGAGGGTGTGAAGTCTCTGATACGCTTTGAGGAAGGTATCTTGTGTAATATCTTCAGCGAGATGGAAATCTCCTGTTTTTCGCCATACAAGTGTGTGAACTTGTTTCTGATATTTCTTCACTAACTCAGAGAAGGCGTTATTATCTCCAGAAAGTGTGCGTTGAATCATATCAGCGTCTTCGTTTTTCATCGGTAGACTCCACAAAGGAATAATCATTACGATTCATTTTCACATATAGTGACGCGTGAAACGATAATACGGGTGCATTTCTTACAAAAAAGTGCAATTCGTGGAAATTAGTTCGTTGAGATGATTTTTTCAATATCCCATAAGATAACTGTGCCATCTGAACATCCGCTGGCAAGACCTTTGTCTTTAGCAAAGGCAGTATCTACAAGTGCCTTATCTCCCAGAAAAGTTACTGCACCAATCTCACCTGTATGTCCTGTAAACGTATGCAGATGCTTTCCATTTGTAATATCCCATAAACGAACCGTTTTATCGGAACTCCCGCTTGCAAGAAGTTTACCATTTATAGAGAAATCCATAGCGGTGATAGCATCTGTATGTCCTATAAAAGTATAAAGAGGTTTGTTTCTGTCTGCTATATGCCATAACTGGATTGTTTTGTCCATGCTTCCGGTAGCGAAAGATTTTCCACCTTGGTAAAGGGTTAATACGTTTACCGAATCGGTATGTCCACTTACAACACGCCAATAATTCCCACTAATCTTAATAATACATTTAATCGGCATAGTATTATACACCTTTGCCACGGTTTCTCCCTTGTTTGAAGATGCGATTGTTATGAATGTAACATCTGTACTTGAGGAAATTTGAGAACTCATCCGACCACCATCACGTGGGTACCAAGATCGAATTGTGTTGTCTTTGCTGCTTCCACTCCAAAACTTTTTACCGTTACGAGAGAATGCAACAGTATTAACAGGTGCTGTGTGCTCTTCTCGGGTGCGTCTGAGTATTCCGGTCTCTGTCTCCCACAACCGCACTGTCTTGTCTAAACCACCACTTACGAGAAGTTTACCATTAGGAGAATAGGCAAGTGCTGATACCGAATCGGTATGTCCGCTTAACTTCCTTAACTCTTTATATGTGCTTGCATCATGGATGTATATATTTTCTCCAGCTGCCACAGCGAGTTGATTTGCGGTTCGAGAATATGCGATAGCATTAACAGGTCCATCGTCGATATTAATTTTTGCTATAGCACCGTTAGGTAAATCTTTGGCAGAAACATTCACCGAGAATACTGCAACAGATATGAGGAATGCATAAGAGACAAATTTCATGATTTTCATTTTTAGTCCTTTTTCGTGATTGTAGTTTAATTTTCGTTCTTTGTATTTTATTTAGGATCTATAGAAATACTCGCGAGAAAAGAATTGGCTTTCCCATTTCCACTAAACGCTTTACCAGTTGCTCCTAACAAGAAGGTTTCCCCTTGTTCAAAACGATGTGTTATTCTCCCTATTTTACCGCGTGGGATTCCGGACGCTGCGGTAAGTATCGTCTTAGGAACATCTCCGATGGGTAGATCGGAATCGTTTGCAAACAGAACGAATGCCCCAGATGCCTCAGCACTTCCCACCCGAATATCAACCGTGAGTAAACCCCCTTCACTAAATGCTGTTGCATCAATCTCAACCACAGTATAATCTTGATAACCAACAGTCGGAGTGCGGAAAATACTCAAAATATTTTGTGAAGTTTCTACATCGTTGAGGACAACTTTCTTCGCTTGTGCGGAAAGGAATCTGGGGACATTTTCCGATTGTACAGCGTTAAGGTCAAATCCGTTTCCTTGACTTGGGGTCAGGGATCTGCCCTGTTGAGTACGGGAATTCGGTTTTGATGTAATATCTAGAACAATAGGTGCGTCAATTATCTCCACAGACATCTCTGATTTTGCATTAAAGTTGTAAGGTTGTTGAAAACGAGAAAGAAATTGATTGCCTATTTCTAACATCATCATCACGAGAACAACAGTTGAAATAGTGATCGTCCATGGCATAAAAGGTTTTCCATCAGTGGGTGAATCGGGTTTGATATGAGGAATCTCTCGCATGATATTCTCAATAAGATTTGATTGAATATGGAAACCCTCTAATGCTTCTTGGATTATCGGTTCTGCTCTCTTTAGACGCAATCGTGCGCGACGAAGACGACTTTTTACAGTGCTTGCTGATACACCCAAAAATCGACTAATTTCTTCACATGTCATTTCCCCGAAGTAATGGAGTGTCATGACGGTACGTTCACTTTCCTGCAGCCGTGCAAGCAATTTATGCACGACATCACGTTGTGCTGTTACAGATTCTTTCTGCTTCTCTTCAGTCATATAATTGGAATAGATCATTTTTTCTAACAGGTTATTATCAATATCATCAAGTGATTGCATCTGCATCCGCTTTTTCCTGAGCCATGCATTGCATTGACGTGCAGCAATTCTATAAAGCCATCCAGAGAAGCGACGCGGATCTTCCAAAGTTGCCAGTTTCTGATAGACTTTCAGAAAAGTATCCTGTGTAATCTCTTCTGCAATATGGAAATCACCTACTTTCCGCCACGCGAGCGCATGAATAGGTTTCTGGTATTTTCGCACCAATTCCGCAAAAGCGTTCTGGTCACCATCAAGAACATTATGAATTAATTCAACATCGTCGTTTTTCATCTGATACCTCAAGGAGTATCGTTATTGTTATATCATCTCAATGAATAGTTCATAGTCGGTGTTAGATCCACTTAACTCCATAATACCAACTACAAACTACTCATCCTTTGCTTCTGGCGTAGGTTTAACAGAGATATTAGCGAGAAATCCGTTGATTTTCACCTTCTCGCTGGAATTCCCAATTGCTCCTAACTTAAAGACGTGTCCTTTGTCAAAGCGATAGTTGATTGTTTTCCTTTCATCGGGAAGAATATCCTTTGCAGATGCCAACGCGTTTTCAGGCGTAAGTTCCACGTTA
This sequence comes from Candidatus Poribacteria bacterium, assembly GCA_022825665.1. GTDB lineage: Bacteria > Poribacteria > WGA-4E > WGA-4E > WGA-3G > MSPOR6. The sequence continues at coordinate 4,190 of JAJDWI010000052.1, read as the reverse complement.
GAAGCAAACAGATCAAACGAACCCGCTAATTCAGCATCCCCAACCCATATCTCAATAGATAACATGCCACCGTCTTTATAAGTAGTCACATCAATTTCGATGATAGTATAGTCTTGGGTACGAAAAATGCTGAGTACCTCTTGTTCCGACTTCCCATTGGTGAGAACAACGTTTAATCCGCTATCTACAATAGCACCAGATTCAACGAGCGTATTCCAATCGGTTTTGGTAGGTTCCAGGATATCTTCATTCAATCCGGGCATTTTTCCATCTATAGCATTCTTGAGGAATAAAAGGTAACCTTTGGCACCGTTATAAGGGGCACTGCGTTCATTTACAGGTAATCTGCCTAACAGTTCAAGTTCAGGAGAGAATACCAAAGAATCTGCTGGTGAACCTTCCTTCCACCCTTTCATGATCGCTTGTGACAACGGGTGCATTTTATCAAAGGGTTTGAATCCCTGTTGACGTCTGAGAGTAATTAATTGTTTCTTATTCGGTGTGCGTTCTAATTCAACATTTGATACCCACGTATTGATAAAGTTCTCATTCAAGAAATCGATATTTTTTTCATCGGAGAGGACACCTGTCCTCAGGCTTTTGCCACTTCCTCAGCACGACTCATCAATCAACGGTCCATCTATTGAGATAGCATGAATCGGTTTCTGCTGTGCTTTTGACATTTCCAATACTTGGTCAGGAGACACCCAATTAATTTGCTGCGATCTGTAGAAACGTAGAATCAAAGCACGTTCAGCTGCTTTTTGTGTTATGGATTCTGAAAACTTAATGTCTTTCAAGAAATCTTTCGCTCCTGTTCTGAGTTCCATTTGTGAGCAATAACCCGCTCCTGCTATACGCATGCCATGGGATCTTCTGTTGACATCAAAGTTTACCGTTCCTTCAGGGACATACATCTCAAAAAAAGCAACTTTCTCATGAATTCGGTCAACAACCAGATGACCAGTAAACTGTGAAGGCGTGAACCAACCATCTTTCAGAACAAATTCGGCATGGATACGAAACACGATGTCTGCGTATCTATCATTATATGCCCGCAGACATGCCCATAAACCGAGAGAATCACCTGCATTGATGTGTAAAAACAGACTTGGATTCGGATGCAGCTGCTTTAGTAGGGTGAGTACACCTGTCTTATTTACTATCCAAAGTTCACCAATGGCAACTGGTTTGTTAGGCAGAAAAGATTCGAAAACCGATGCGGAATGTTTCTTCTCAGGTTCTGCAACCCGTAAATTTGTCAAGGAATCCCAATCTTTAAAGTTATTGGACACGACACCCCCTATCGGCGCAATATTACCTTTAACTGACACCTCCAAAGAATCGTCAAGTTTTAGTGTAATTTTGTTGTTTGCTGCCGAATGCTCTTCAGCATACAATTGTCCACTTATTACCATCAGGATGAGCAAACTTGTGTATAATATTTTCATTTTTATCTCCTTATTGGTTTTATATTTTGGCTATATTTTAGAGTGTTTTGTTATAGTTTGGATAGATGAAACCAAAATAGACTGACAGAAATTAACCAAACTTCAGTAAATTGATATATAGTGACGCGGGTAACAGGCAAAACGGTTGCCTAATTTTTCAATATGGAGAAATTAAAATGCATCTTTGTTGGCTAATCATACGTAAATTAACGTGAGTCCGGTATAAAAAAAATGATATGCTCTTTTTCCAAATATTACCTTAATAACAACGGTAGGTGCGGTTTCCTAACCGCACAGCACGCCAAAATTCGTTTTCCCGAACTCACGTTAAATTATGTATTCTGAAGGTCATGCAAATGGAAGTAATTCCGTAACATTCCTGAAACATACATGAAACATATTGTTCCAAACTTCCCAAACCCTTCCATTCCCATCCGACACCAGTTATAATACTACCACTATGAAAAACAAAACACGCCCACAACCCATAATATCAACAAAATCCACAGAAATATCCAGACAAAAAACCGACTATAACCAAGCAAATAAAAACGTACCAAACAGAAAATTTCAAAAAGTATCGTACACACCTATAAACCCAGTTCCAGACTGGCATAACCCCAAATTTCGAAACGTACACAGAAACGAAAAACAGCCTTTTTGTGTACGTTTTTAGAAGGAGCAAAAACCGATGTATTTACGACAAAAACACAAACATTGCACATAACTCCTAGAGTGGGGTTTCCCGTCCGTATTCAACCCATTCCGATCGTAGGGATGGGGTTTCCCCGTCCGTATTGAAGGTATTTGCACATCATAGATGAAAGGTTAGCTCATCTATGTTATACCATTTTTAACATATAATGTCTCTCTTTTGTAGCACAAACTTTTAGTTTGTGTCCTGAAGGATTACAACCATAATAACCGTAAATGAGACAATAATTTATAGAAATGGTATAACATCCCTTTAAGAAATATCTGGTTCGTAGTCGCGGAATTCATTACGTCTATTACATATCAATCCAAATGGAAAATCATTTATAGAATTGGTATAAGAATGCAACTTGACAAAATAGATGTTTATGAATAGGATAATTCACAACATTCAAAGAGTAAACCAAGTTATCTTTCTGTAATCTTCAAACGAAAAGGATTTGATTATGATTCAAACTGCTTACAAGGAAACATATCGTCCACAGTATCACTTTACACCAAAAACTAACTGGACAAACGACCCAAATGGACTAATATATTACAAAGGAGAATACCATCTCTTCTTTCAACACAACCCTTTCGGTATCAACTGGGGTAATATGACTTGGGGACATGCTGTTAGTCCAGACCTTGTTCACTGGAAACAACTACCGCATGCAATTCATCCAGATGAACTCGGAACTATTTTCTCCGGTTCTGGGGTCGTGGACTGGAACAATACCGCAGGTTTCCAGACAAGTGACGAGGCTGTCCTCGTGGTTTTCTATACTTCTGCCGGTAGCCACGCACCTGAGAAGGTGCCGTTTACACAGAGCATCGCATATAGCAATGACCGCGGGCGAAGTTGGACCAAATACGAAGGTAATCCAGTCATTGAACATATCGTTGCGAGCAACCGTGACCCGAAGGTGATATGGCACGAACCTACACAAAAATGGGTGATGACTCTTTTCCTTGATGGAAATGATTTTACCTTTTTCAGTTCAACAAACCTAAAGGAATGGGAACGACTCTCTGATATTAAGATACCAGATGGGGAATGTCCAGATCTCTTTGAACTTCCTGTTGATGGCGACCCAGAGAATACCAAATGGGTGTTTTGGGGTGCTGGCGGCAAATATTATGTTGGTGACTTTGATGGTACTAATTTCATCCAAGATGGCGAATCACAACGGGCAGACTACGGTAAAAACTTCTATGCTGCACAAACATGGAGTGATGTACCAGAATCTGACGGTCGTCGTATTCAAATTGCGTGGATGAATGGTAGTAACCCTCCTGAGATGCCCTTTAATCAGCAGATGAGTTTCCCTTGTGTGTTGACACTTCAAACCACAGATGAAGGTATCCGTCTGTACCGTGAACCGGTTGCTGAAATAGCAAATATCCACTATTATACGCACGCTTGGAGCAACATAACGCTTAATCCTGAAGAAAACCTACTTGCAGGATTAACAGGTGAACTATTTGATATCCGAGCAGAGATAGAACTCAACGATGCTACCGCTGTTGGCTTCAATATTCGTGGTCAAGATGTCCGTTACGATGTGGCTGAAAAGCAGTTGTCCTTCCTTGAAAGGAGTGGACCTCTTACTCCACAAGATGGAAAAATCCAATTACAGATTTTAGTTGATCGCATCTCTATTGAGGCATTCGGCAACGCAGGAGCACTCTCAATGACATCCTATTTCGTGCCAGACTTGGAAAACGCGGATATAGGGATTTATGCCGAAGGTGGTGCAGCTACCCTTGCCTCGTTGAAAGTGCATGAACTGAAATCGTCGTGGATATAACTACAAGACAATCACTGGTAGGTGCGGTTTTATAACTGCACCCATAAGCGTCAATTTAAGGACGAGATGCGTTTGTAGTCGCGCAATTCATTGCGCCTCGGACATTCCGTAGGGGCGAGGTCTCCTCGCCCGCATCCTCACATACAGTCCTGTAAACCGAAGCGAGCAAAGCAACCTTTGACATATCTGTTATCTGAACCCAGATTGGGAGTTAGTGGGTATATATTCCGTT
>JAJDWI010000029.1 GCA_022825665.1 Candidatus Poribacteria bacterium | reverse complement strand
ACGCCCTTGCCGATTTTAAGTCAGAGTTAGCTAAAGACAACTTTCTTTCAGCATCTGAACTTAACAAGCGTTTCAACGTTGCAAAGAAAGAATATGCTTGGACGAAATCTCAGGATCAAGTTGTAGCTAATAAAAGCATATTTGGTAATCTTGCATCATCTATATCTCATTGGGTATCTAAACGATCTCATTTTCCGAAGTATAAGCATCGTGGTTCAAAACAAAGTTTCACAACAAATAATCAAACTGTAGAGGTGAAAGGAAAGAAGATCAAGTTGCCCAAAATAGGGTGGGTAAACCTGTTTGAATCGTTACGTTTTGAAGGTGAAATCGTGGAAGTGACAATATCCAGAACAGCTCATAGATGGTTTGTATCTCTCATTATTGACATCGGCGCACCTGAGCAGGTTGACAAACAATCAACCTCACCTGTTGTTGGTATTGATGTTGGTATAAACGCGTTGGCAACCTTGGATAATGGCATAAAATACGATAATCCGAGACCCTTGAAACACTATGAGCGTAAATTGAAACGGGCGCAGCGTGCCTTGAATAGAAAGGTGTTGAAGTCTAAAAACTGGTTCAAGCAGAAACATAAAGTCGCCCGTGTTCACTATAAAATCGCGTGTATCCGTAGCGATGCGCACCATAAAGCCACCACAGCTATAATCAAACAAGCAGGCATGATTGCAGTGGAAACTCTGAAGATAACAAACATGCTAAAGAATAGGAAGTTAGCCAAAGCATTATCAGATAGTGCGTTAGGCGGGTTTCTGTCAAAACTCAAAACAAAAGCAGAGACTTTGGGAATACCTTTCATTGAAGCAGACCAATTCTATGCGAGTAGTAAAACTTGTAGTAGTTGTGGGTATAAGAAAAGTGATCTAACACTTTCAGAAAGAACATATCATTGTAGTCAATGTGATGTTTCAATAGATAGAGATGTCAACGCTGCAATAAACCTTAGAAACCTCGCGGCAGGGCATGCCGAGAGCATAAACGCCTGTGGATAACATGTTAGCCTACACTTTGTAGCAGTGTTAGACGAAGCAGGAAATGTCATTTAGAGATAAAACTCTAATGTAAGAACAAAAGAACCCCCATGCTTTAGCTGGGGGAGTATGTCAGGCCATCACACTTTCTATCCATTCTTCATTGATTTCAAGTCCGAAACCAGGAGCATCTGATGGCACGAGATATCCATCTTTAATGACTGCTGTTCCGGGTAATTTTACCATTTCCTCAAGAGGAACACCAGGAGCTGAAACACCCTCGGAACGTTCACCCCAAGTGATTGCTGGCATGGCATAAGCCAGATGTTGTCCATAAGGATAATTCATGCCAGCGTGGGTAATTACTGAGATACCATTCGCCTCAGCTATGTGACAGATTTTGATCGCTGCAGTAATACCACCACACCATAATACGTCGGGTTGGAAAATATCTACCAATCTTTGTCCTGCAGCTGCCGCAAAGACAGTGGGTAGATACCAATGTTCTCCAGTTGCAAGTGTTTGCCAAGGTAAACGTTGCCTCACAGATTTATAACCCTCTAAATCATCAGCAGAGATATAATCTTCCATCCACTTCAACTTGTAAGGTTTCATGACTTCACAGACACGTACGGTGTATTCTACATCAAAGTTAGTCCATGCATCCAACATTAACTCAACATTGTCACCAATTACTTCACGTGTATTAGCCACTAATTCTTCGAGTTTTATTAATCCTTCTATGCCATCTTCAGGACCGTAGGGTGTGAATAGTTTAGTTGCTTTAAATCCCAATTCCATATACCATTCTTGGTCAAAACCAGATGCATAACAGAATATCTTCTCCTTCTGAGGTCCACCAAGTAGTTCATATACTGGTCGATTCAGTATCTTTCCTTTTAGATCCCATAAGGCACAATCGACTGCGCTGATAGCATAACTCGTTAATCCAGTTGCTCCAAATGCAGCGGAAGATCGTACCATCATGTCCCATAACTTTTCTATAGCCATGCAGTTCTCACCAACAAGTTGAGGGGCAAAGTGGTCTGATATAATACGACTTACGGGTCCACCGTACAATGAGATTCCAAAGCCCCAAGTGCCATCTTCAGCAGTAACGATACAAGCAGGTCTACTCCAATTTGCACCAGAAATGTGCTTGTCATCGGATGTACGATAACGATCTATGGGTCGGTTTAGACGATACGTTCTGGCTTTACTTTGTGTCCGTGGTAGGGTTGTCGGTTTTGGATTTAATGTGATTTCTACAGCGCGAACATCTTTAATCTTCATATTACATCCTCAGATTAAATTCTCTTTTCAACCTACAATATATCAAACTTACTAAAATCACATTTCTTTGAATAAATATTTGAGAAGTTGACTACCTTCTCTGAAATCTGAAACGATAATGTCCGCACCTACACGAATCAGTCGTTCGCGTTTATCAGCATTCATATTGTAGACATTATCTTCAACAGATGCAACACCGATAGCAATAGCACCCACTGCTTTTGCGTTTTCAATCTCTACATATCCATCTCCAACAATAAGAAGCTCACTGCCACTTAGTCCAAAATCAGTGAGAATCTTCTGAATAACCATTGCTTTAGAGAACTTCTTATATTCTCGCAGTGCTCCATAAATACCACCATTGAAGTATCCAGCTACACCGAGAAGTTTCGCCTCATTTTTAACGAATTCAACATCTGTACCGCTTGCCAGGTAGCATTTTATCCCCAACTCATGAAGACTCTGCAAAAATTCAAGTGACATCGGAACACGTAGTGATTCTGCTGATATATTTCCATCTGCAAGGTCAGAAATCCTTTGGTCAACAATAGGCAGTAGTCTTTGGTTATATGCATCTTTATACTCAAGTGGTTCCTTCGGTTTCCCTCCACGTTTTTCAATTTCCTCACTTAACTGAATCATCTGATATATTGTCTGTTTACCTGTTAGTCTGTCTACAAATTCTACGACGATTGCCTCTAATTCTTCGTGAGTTTCAGTAGTTTCCGTTTCCGATTGAAGAAACTCAACCATCATTGGTACCATGACATTTTGCCATCCATCTCTTATCAGAGAAATAGTACCATCAAAATCGAAGACTACATGTTTTATGTTGCCAGTTTGAATTGTGTTATGTATTTCAATCGTAGTTCCTTCTAATAATTGTGTCTGCATTAGTTCCCTTGTTTTGATATAGATGTTGATTTTTCAATGGGTTTCTGATAATATACTGACATCTCAACAATTTAGCAATATTAATCTACTCATATAGAAAAATCTGATGGATGAAAAAGAGCTTCTGAAAAAGATTCGACAGATTGATATATTTTCTAACCGATTAGTAAATACAATCTTTGCAGGTGAATATGAAAGTGTATTCAAGGGACAAGGAATTACATTTGATGAAGTAAGAGAATATCAACCTGGAGACGAAATACGATGGATCGATTGGAATGTCACAGCAAGGATGGGACAAGCTTATGTAAAAAAGTATGTTGAAGAAAGAGAACTCGTCATGATGCTTTTGATTGATCTGAGTGCTTCTACATCCTTCGGTAGTAAACAGGATACGAAAGCAAATATTTCAGCAGAGATTGCTGCCTTGTTAGCTTTTTCTGCCATCAAGAATAATGATAAAGTAGGACTTATTTGCTTCACGGATTCAGTAGAACACTATGTTGCACCCCGTAAGGGAAGACGACATGTCTTGCGTGTTGTTCGCGATATTTTACGTTTTAAACCAAGTAAATCGGGGACAAATATATCCGAAGCATTATCTTTTGCAGACCAAATCCTTAAACCACACAGTGTGCTATTTCTATTGTCAGATTTTATGGATGCAGATTATCAAAAGCAGCTTCAAATTACAAGTAAAAGACATTCATTGATAGCAATATCCTTAAGAGATCGTAGAGAATATGATATACCTAATGTAGGTATGATTGAGTTAGAGGATGCAGAGACTGGTGAACGGATCACAGTAGACACGCGTTCAATACAAGCACAACAATTATATACCGAAAGTAATCGACAGAAAGCTGCAGAACGTCAGCAAGCATTTCGCTCAAGCAAAGTTGATTCCATAGAAATTCATACTGATGAGTCTTATGTCATACCACTTATGCGTTTTTTTCGTCAACGTGCAACACGGAACTAATTTCTACCATAGTCATTTTGAATTGAACAGGTCAATATAACAATATCTCAATCTGAAATTAATCCAATCCTTTTATTTGATATATAAATATATGGTAACATTGGAAGTATTTAATCTTTCTTATAACTTTAAACAAAAAAAGAAACAACTACCTGTGCTAAATGAGATTAACTTCACTGTTGAAACAGGTCAGTTGGTTGCATTACTCGGACCATCTGGGTGTGGAAAAAGTACATTGTTCAACATTATTTCTGGTCTACTAACGCCACAAATCGGAGAAATCTATCTCAATGGAAAACACATAAGTGGAAATACTGGAATGTTTGGTTATATGCAGCAGAAAGACCTACTGCTGGAATGGAGAACAGTACTTAGGAATGTCCTTATTGGACCTGAAATTCAGAAGGAACCACTTTCTGGGGCTGTTTCAGAAGCAAATAAATTGTTAGAACAACTTGGTCTACAAGGGTTTGCAAGTAGTTATCCGAATCAGCTTTCAGGAGGAATGCGTCAACGTGTTGCATTGATCCGTACGCTCCTTTTTAGGAAGGATATACTCCTATTAGATGAACCATTCGGGGCATTAGATGCAATGACAAGAACAGTGATGCAAACGATTCTATTAGATATTTGGCAGAAAAGCAAACAGACAATACTTCTCATTACACACGACATAGAAGAAGCACTATTACTCGCTGATAAAATATATATACTAACTGCCAGACCAGCAACAATAAAAGCAGAAATTTACGTTCCTATTTCCCGACCAAGGGATATAATAGAAAGAGACCTTATTGCATTGAAGAGATCAATATATGCAGAGTTGAAGGTTGAAATGCAACACGTATTTGACACAACTTGAGTATTACATCTATATACACTTATAGATCTAATGCAATTAGGATAATTACAGGAGATGTTTTGAGAAAGATAATATCCTTATTACCAGTCATTTTTACATTATTTATAACGGTTTCTATTATCAGTTGTGGTGAAGATGAATCTATAGAAATACTGTCTGTAGATCCACCCAACGGCACCACAATATCAATTGATTCTACTATCACAGTTACATTCAACCTTTCTCCAGACAACCTAACGGTTTCACACGGTGAAGTTACGCAAAATGAGGAAACTATTACTATTTCTGGACCTTTCTCATTAGGTAAGCTTGAAGTTGAACTTAACTGGGACGGTGGGAACAGAAGGATAATCTACACCGTCGAGAAAGATGCAGGAATACCAGAGGGAATGGTACTAATACCTGAAGGAGAATTCCAGTTAGGCAGTATCAGTGGTGACGCGGGTAATGTAGAACAGGAAGGGAATACTGTATATATAAACGCATTCTATATTGACATATATGAGGTGACAAATGCTCAATATAAGGAATTCGTTGATGCCAATCCTGATTGGAAAAAAGATAGTATCAATCCAAGGTTTCATGACGGTAATTACCTCGTGAATTGGACAAACGATTCTTTTCCAAATGGAAAAGCTGACCATCCAGTTAACTATGTCAGTTGGTATGCAGCATCAGCATACGCCCAGTGGGTGAACAAACGGTTACCAACTGAAGCAGAATGGGAAAAAGCCGCACGTGGAGGCGTTGAAGGTCAAAAATATCCGTGGGGGAATTCAATTGATGATAGCAAAGTAAATTACAGTTTAAATGTTGGGATTACAGGAAGTACAACACCAGTCGGAGATTACCCTCCTAATGGATATGAACTATATGATATGATAGGAAATGTCTTGGAATGGTGTCTTGATAAATACGACAAAGATTATTATGTTGATCCGCAAAGAGATAATCCATTTTCAGATGCAGTAAGTATTGAAGAAGTTGCAAACAACTATAAGAGCATAGGTACTTCTCGTTCCTTACGCGGTGGGTCATGGGTGGAAAGTGGTAGACCCCGAATAACCATCACATATCGTCGGGGAAACGACCCCGCAAGCACGAGTCATCTCACTGGTTTTCGATGTGCAAAGTCAATAAAACAGTAGTTGAAATTACATAATAGAAGTAAACTTTCAGTCAGCATCACTATTCTATGTCAGAATCCTTAGTCAATTCGTGCCAGAAAGAACGTGACGGTCTTTTCATATTGTCTAACATTTCATAACTGCCTTTCTTACAAAATTCATGTAATGCTGCCGTTAATGGGATCTCAAATCCAGATTCTTCTGCCTCATTCAGAAAGTATGGTAGTTCTGGATATTTCACTACGAGTGTTTTTCCATTACCTTCAACAATACGGTTCGCGATTCTGTCAAACTCTCCGCGCCATCCACTGTCAGCACCAACCGCCTGACGTATCGCTTTTGGATCTACACCTGCACATACCCCAAAAGCCATCGCTTCCATATACGCTGCAGCACTAAGACCCATTACTAATTGATTTACACCCTTAACAATCTGTCCGGAACCACTTGGACCGCAATAGACTATATATTTTGGATCTCCAAGCACTTCCAAGATTGGTCTGCATTTTTCAACTGTCTGTTCATCACCACCAACAAACATTCGTAAAGTTCCTGTTTCCGCACCATGTGGTCCACCACTCACAGGGGCATCAATCAATATTCCACCTTGGTTGGCTAAGGATTCCGTCAATCCTCGTGTTTCCCTCACCTCAGTTGTTCCTAAATCAATGAATATTTTTCCTTCCTCTACATTTGGTACAAAGAACTGTTCCGCAACTTGTAAAAACACATCTGAAGAACGCAAACTGGTCATAATTATTTCACATTCTTTAACAACTTGATTAGTATCAAGTGCTGCCTTCGCACCAATATTTGTAAGTAGATTACATTTTTCTTGAACAATATCGTTTCCAATAATCTGAAATCCTGCATTATGCAGGTTTTTCGCCATTCGACTCCCCATGTTACCAAGTCCAATAAAACCAATCTTAGTATGTCGTTCTATATTCATTGTTCCCTCACACTGATTATGATAATTTGAAAATAGCAAAACTACCTTGTTGAGACAAAAACTGAGATATTGTGTATCAGGATTTTAGCAACAAGAAAACCACTATGCAAGAAAAATAAAATATTGACAATGTATTAAAAAGAAAAATCAAATCAAATAGTAATAGTTAACATGAGTTTCGGTGTAAGAAAGATGACATGTTCTTTTTCCGAATATTACCTTATAGTAAAATTCGTAATTCCTTCAACACTTTGGTAAGTTCGGTTACCTAACCTGTATAAATAGTGCAGTTAGAAACCGCATCTACTGGGGAGTGTGAACATATTTTTGGATTTCACTATAAAAAATATGGTTTGATTCTTTTGTTAAATACCTGTTATACTGTATTACTTTATTTTTAAGATTAGAATGAACCAATTAAGAGCCTTTGATGAAAGACAACTACCAAACCTTTATTATCTATAAGGAGATTTTGGAGATGAAAGTCTATAATATCTGTACAGTAATGATTGTGTTGCTGATGTTGACCGTAACAATATCAGCCTTTGCACAAGTGCAAGAAGATAACCTTGTCGGTTGGTGGCTTTTTGATGATGGAACAGACGAAACAGGTAATTGGGAGGATATTACGCTCCGAGGTGCCACAATTCAAGATGGAAAACTGGTTCTTGAACGAGACAAATGGGCAAATTCCATTAAATATACAGGTCCTGATATCACGGATGTAACATTAGCGAGTTGGGTAACTTTAAATGATCTTGCTCATACACACGGTGCTGCGCTTTCATTGGATAGAACCGATGTTGATCAGTTTGTTGCGATTGTTTATGCCGAAAGGCAAGCGAAACAATGGATGCCGGGAAGTAGTCATTTTCGACGTACTGAGGATTTCCCAAATGTAGTGAATGAAGATAAAGTGGGTGAGAATGTTTTAATTGCTATCACCTATCAACTTGAGGGAGGTATGTACAAGATTACTGGCTACCGTAATGACAAAAGCATGGGTAGTTTCAAAAAGGGAGATGCCAGAACCTGGACAAGTGCAAATGCTGAGGCAATCTGGGGAGCCAGACATACAGGCGGTGTTGCTAATCCAGTTAGCAATTCTATAACTGCAGATATAGAAGAATCTCGTATCTACAATGTTGCATTGACTGAGGACGAGGTTATTGCAATGTATAAAGGAGACCTTCCCGTTGAGCCACGAGATAAACTTGCTACCCGCTGGGCACAAATAAAAAGGCGATAATATTTAATGAATAGGCGTGCTTTGTTAGTACGCCTATTCAAATACGATAAAATGAAAGGAGTTGTTTCCATGAGAATAAAAATGTACTGTCTATGTGCAGTAATATTAATGCTTGGTATGCCGATGTTAGTGTTGGCACAGGTGCAAGAAGATAACCTTGTCGGTTGGTGGCGGTTTGATAGTGCAGAAGAAGAAACAGGTAACTTTGGGGATGTCGTCCTTCATGGTGCCACAATAGAAGATGGACAGTTGGTTGTTTCAACGGATAAATGGGCACATTCCTTGGAATACACAGGTCCCGACATTACCGAACTTACCTTGGTTTCTTGGGTCAGTTTGGATAGTCTCGCAAGAACAAGCGGATCTGCCCTAACGTTGGATGAGGTGTCAACGGATCAATTTTGCGGAATCGTTTGGGCAGAAAGGGTGGAAAGACAGTGGATGCCCGGAAGTAGCCATTTCCGTCGTACAGCAGATTTTCCGAATGTGCACACTGAATCGGAAACAGGTGTATTGCACATGGTTGCAATAACATATAGAAATGACAACAACCAATATGAAATCACTGGATATCGAAACGGAGATAGTATGGGAAGTTTCAGAAGGGGTGATCTCAGAACATGGGAAGCAGGGGATTCAGAAGCGATTTGGGGTAGACGACATGTGAATGGACTTAGCGGTCCTGGTAATCTTAGTGCTCATATTGAAGAATCCCGACTTTACAACGTTGCCCTGTCAGCTGACGAAGTGATGTCTTTGCATGAAGGTGGACTCACACCCGTTGAACCCAAAGGTAAACTCGCAACACAGTGGGGTTCGCTTAAGTCCAAATAATTTCTTGAACATTATTCAAAGACCAGCAGTTATATTGACTGCTGGTCTTTGTTATGTCTGTCAATCAGGTAGTATCCTATATCCGCTGCTAATCCCTGTAGTCATACCTACTATTGCCCACAATCCCGCACATAACATCTCTCCGATAACCAAACCGAGAAACACAGGACGTGCTTGTCGATATGCTTTCAGTCCTCCGTATTTCACGATTGCAAATTTCATTCCCCATCCCAAAAAGATTGAGAACCAAAGTTTGAATGTTGCCCACGAACTTAACATCGTATAACCGATGGGATGCAGGGGCCACCAAACAAAAGTTTGCCGCATCCACATCAACCAACCTGTAAACCCTCCACCGAATAGTATAAACCCCGTATTTGTCCAATTTGTGGTGGTTTTCGGACTTGTGAGTAATCCTTCCAGTTGTCGCATAAACCAACTACCACCCATATATGGTGCCCCGTGGGCATAGCCAACTTTGAGGGCAGAGTAATAGGAAACTACAAGACCGATCACCATAGCAACAGCCATTGCCATCAAGAGTTGTCGTCGTTTAACACGTGCTTCGTCAGCTGCCTTCAATCCGTTCATGATGTTCGGCATCATAAATTCTCGTAGATCCAGCGTTAGACACACCGGATGCATCATTAACGATGTCAATGATGATGGATGTATCTTTGATGTGCCGAGGGTAGTGAGAAAGAAACTTTGTGGAGAAAATGATGGATTGATGAACGGGATTCCGCCGTTTATCACCTGCCATGTCAAGACGACATACATTGCAAGTAGAAACAGGACAAACCCTAAAGCGAAGATAATAGACATACCCATGAGGTGATTGAAAAATACGAGCACACAGATACCACCGATAAGTCCAAAGACCGTAACTCCATAAGGTAATGCCTCATCAGAGGAGCGAGTCTGGAACATGTTTTTTATGTGATGCCTTGTTTTCCATAAAGCAATACTTACAAATACCAGACAAGCACCCGCTTCCTGTGAAGCACTAAATGACTTTCCTGTCCATTGTACACCGGGTCCAGATGTAAGTTGAAAACCGAGTAGGACACCGATAAGGCATTGCAGCTTGTAGAATATAAAGAAAAACCAGATGCTGAATGATACCTCTAAAGTAAGCAGATAACTAAATCCTACCATAGACCAAAATATGACTACCTGAAAAGGACGCAACGCGCTCCACGGTCTTTCTGTAAGATATGAATTGAGCCAAAAGTCGCGTGGAATATGTGGGATGGTTGGGAAAAATGTATGGAGTCCATTCATAGTGTGAAGAAACACGGGGAATGCAAATCCGAACCAGAACAGACTGTTTTTAAAGAGCGGTCCGAGTCGTCCACTGCCTTGTACCGACATTTCAACAGGAAGTTTTACAAGTGGAAATGCACAACGTTCATATTCTACCCACTGTTTACGGAGTAATGAAGAAAGGCAGATCATCACAAAATAGACAACGAGGACATAAATACTCCAGATGAATATAGGTGTTATCCATGCACCCCACGGCACTGCCTCTCCTGCAAATAAACCTTCATAAAAAGAACTAATCGCAGATTCATCTTGGACTACACGCCAGTGTGGGATATAGTGGTAGAACAACGACTCCCAATCGTTTTCTGGAGTAGCAAAATATTTGTATGCGATCATTGGACTGATCGCGTAACGCATCATACCTGATGACGGGATTCCTGCGGGGGCAAGCATGATGCACCAGATCGTTATCAGTTCACCTGGT
Source organism: Candidatus Poribacteria bacterium (assembly GCA_022825665.1). Taxonomy (GTDB): domain Bacteria; phylum Poribacteria; class WGA-4E; order WGA-4E; family WGA-3G; genus MSPOR6. The sequence continues at coordinate 26,185 of JAJDWI010000029.1, read as the reverse complement.
GAAAATGCTGAAGGGGGATGAATCTGTTTTAAGACAACATTAATACCCAACACGAACATTGTAAGTACAAAAAACGGACCGACAGGAAAATGTCCACCAGCAAGGAAAATGTTGCGGATCACATAATCGTTATATGGAGCGAGGAGACATTCAATAGTGGCGCACACCAACCCAATGATAACTGCGCGCCAAGATAAACTTGTCCGTGTCTGTTGTTGAATCAATATTATCTCACTTTTCAAGAAGAGGTTATGGTATAGTGTTGTTTTCGTTGCATGAGCAATGATTTTCTAACATAAGGATACATCTCAAATACAAAGATAAAACATATAATTTTGACTATCCCTTTAAGTCAGGTATCCAAATCATTGAAATGTTTATGGATTCTATATACTAATTCTACTTTTATCATACACAATAAATGCGATTCTGTAAACTGTGTTGAGGTTTTTGAATAAATTTCCATTTAATAACAAAAATATTATCAAGCGTTCCGTGTCAAAACCCCGTTCCTTTAGGTCGAGGATGTAGACACGGCTCATGTCTCCATTGTTGAAAAGTCCTTGACTTTTGCTGAAATATGTGGCACTCTCTATGCATAGACTTCAGATGGCTTTACTATCTGACAGACACTTGTGTCGACCTCGCGGCAGGGCATGCCGAGAGGCTAAACGCCTGTGGATAACGTGTTAGACTACACTTTGTAGCAGTGTTAGATGAAGCAGGAAACGTCAGTTAGAGGCAAACTCTAATGTAAGAACGAAGAACCCCAAGTCTTTAGACTTGGGAGTATGTCAGATGACAAATAATGATAAGTTGGGTAAAATAGTAATAGAATGTTAAAGCACTCGACCAAAACTTATGATAATTGTTGTTTAATTGTCTTATATTTTATAGAAACGGAGATATGATGATGCAAACACATTCAAACCTACTTGAATCTGACCATGGGCAAAACCCTCCATCTACCTCACTTTTCAGTGATAAACAGATGCGCGATTTTATCGTAAACGGTTACGTTACAGTAAAAACGGATTTGCCCCGTAGTGTTCATGAAACGATTTACCGTAAAACGCAAGAATATTCAGAAAATGAAGGAAACTTAGGTAATAATATCTTACCACGAGTTCCAGAGTTACAGGCTGTTTTTGATGATCCGACTGTCCGTGGTGCCTTTACGAGTATTTTGGGACAGAATTATGTGATGCACTCACATCGACATCCGCATCGGAATGGTCCCCATAGCGGAGGGCAGGGATTTCACAAGGATAGTTATTGGGGGCATCAGAAAGTCCGTCAACACCGACCACGTTGGGCAATGGCATTCTATTACCCTCAAGATACTCCACTTGAAATGGGTCCCTCATCAATCCTGTCAGGAACGCAATATTACGATCATAGGTTAACGGAGGATAACAATGGAGAAGTGGCACTCAGTGGTGAAGCAGGTACGGTCACACTTATCCATTTTGACCTATGGCATCGTGCTATGGCAAACCAGACCGACAAAACCCGTTATATGATGAAGTTTCAGTTTATCCGAATGGATGAACCCCAAGAACCAGAATGGAACTCGGAGGATTCCACGTGGAACACTGATGGTCTTGATATAAACGGCAACCCTGCAGCACAGCGTCATGAAACCACATGGCGACATGTATGGAATTGGATGGTAGGTGGAACAAACGGACATTCAGTAGAAGAAGCCAACGGAAAATTGTCAACCTACATAGAAGCATTGAGTGATAAAGATCCTATCGTTCGCTCAGAAGCAGTAGATGCACTGGGATTGTTAGGCGAATCTGCCGCCGATGCTGTCCCGATGCTGAGTAATGCATTAGGTGATGACTATGAACCTGTCCGACTGAATGCTGCTTATGCATTGGGGGAAATTGGTGCTCCAGCAGTATCAGCATTAATAGAGAAACTTGAAGATGAAAATGGTTCTGCTCGACGAATGGCAGCCTATGGATTAGCAGCTGTTGGTGCTCCAGCAGTATCAGCACTTTGTGATGCAATGGAACACGAAAATGATGAGGTGCGACATCAAGCATCTTATGCTTTGGCACAGATTGGGAGTTCTGCGGAACCAGCAGTTTCAACGCTAATGGCTCATTCGAAGGATAGCAAAGTTGAGGTGCGTAGATATATCCCAGAGGCATTCGGAGCAATTGGTGCACCGGCTGCATCTGCTGTACCAACGTTAATTGATATGTTGGCTAACGATGAGGATGTACAAGTCCGTTTTGAATCTGCTTTGGCGTTAGGTCAGATTGGTCCAGCATCCAGTGATGCAATTCCGGTTTTGAAGGAATCGCTTTCTGATAAAAATCGTTATGTCCGGGATAATTCTATCCACGCTCTTAGACGAATTGGAACTCCAGAAGCGGAATCTGCACTTTTAGATTATCTGCTTATGGCGCGATGGTGTGCTATCACTCATAAAAAGAGTACACACTAAAGTTGTTGAGTTTACATATTTTGAAATATATACGTAGGTCAGAGGTCGTTTTGCTTGCTCTGACCTACATTCATAATGAAAATTTAGGAGGAATATAAAATGAGTATATTAGAACACGCTGAAGAACTTATTAACGAAATTCAAAATCGATTAGAAGAATTTGAGCAATCAAATGAAGAATCAGTTGAAAGAATACACAATCAATTAGAGGAACAAAAGAATAAATCCGAAGAACAGATTGAGAGAATACAGAGTGAAATTGAGAGAGAAACTGAATCGGCTGAGGAACAGATCCGTAGAATGCAAGACGGTTTAGAAGAATACCATAGGAAGGTTGAAGAACAGATAAGAAGATTACATGAAGAATCCGAAGAATATGGACGCAGAATTGAGGAGGATATTGAAAGGATTCAAGAACGAATTGAACAGTCCAGAGAAAAGGCAGAAGAACAGATGGAGCGAATACATGAACAGATGGGACATAACCATGAGATAGCAAAAGAAAAAATTGAAAGAATCCGTAAAAAAACGGAAGAATATAAAGAAAATTCCGATGAACGTGTTGATAGAATTCGTGAACGAATGGATGAAATCAGAAATGATTCAGATAGCCACTACACGGTAAGGACACATGTTGAATCGGAAACACGTGTTGAAGATACTGTGCGGATGCTGATGGAACGTTATAATGCTGAGTACAACCAGCGGCATGATATGTCAACAATCAGCAATACCTACGTTCTCAATGGCGTTGAAATATTGAAATACAGTGGTAAATATCTTCCGTTAGACGAATTGGATAAGCACTATCCACGCAATGAATGGCTGCAAACATTGATAAATAATAACATCTCAATAGAGAATCTTCATGATTATTGTCGCTATCTTAATGCTCGCGATATGTTGATGCGGATTCAAAAGAGACCTAAAGTCTGGACTTCAGGACTTTTTGATATTGCACCAACGGAGAGTTGGGAAACATATCAGGAAGCATACATTAATCAGTTGGTAAATCCAGAAAAGGCACCGCATGCCTAAGTTAACGTGAGATCAGGGAACGAATTTTTGTTTGCGGTGTGGTTAGGAAACTACACCATAAGCGTCAATTTAAGGAGAAAACGCGTTCGTAGTCGCGCAATTCATTGCGCCTCGGACATTCTCGTAGGGGCGGGGTCTCCCCGCCCGTAGCAAGCCCGTGACATGTACACTATAGCCCCAGCGGGGCGAAAGGTGTATAGTAATCGTTGATCCTATTAATAGCAAGCCCCAGCGGGGCGACAGGTGTATCAGATGCCCTAAGGTTGCGCACTAAATTGACGCTTATGGTGCGGTTTCCTAACCGCACTGGATCTTTCTATAAAATTACCGAATTTAAAAATTAATCTTCATGTAAGCGCGCTGGACTTCAATAGTAAATTACCGATTTTACTATAACTCAATTACTGTCGTTGTATATCTGTGCTATAATAGCGTTAGTCTTTAGACCCAATTCACCTGAACAACGTATCGGTGTTCCAGTCTTGATATGTTGAACAAAATTCTCAACAAGTCCTGTATGCGTATATGGCAAAGGTTCTTGAGGCATCTCAACCTGTCCATCGGATTTTGTAACAAGTGTCAGATTCCCTGAATTGAGAGGAGAACATCTTAAACTTCCAGTCGTCCCGTAGACCTCAACATCGTCAATTCCGATGCCAACATTCCAGTTGATATTAGCGATTGCATGGGAACCACTATCAAAGCGGAGCGTAAAAACAGCAGAATCATCAACAGGAATATCCTGATGAACAGTCTCAGCATAGCCTCTGACAGATTCAATCTCTCCCATCAAATACGCAAGCAAACTTATCCGATGACTACCGATGTCCATCAATACCCCACCGCCACTCATCTCAAGATTAATACGCCAATTCTTCAAATCCTGACGATTTGGATTATAAAAACCGGTACAGTTGAGACGTGCAAGAACTATATCTCCAATTGCACCTTCTGTCATTAACGATTTCATCTTGACAATATTTGGATAGTGGTTACGATAATAAGCAATCATCAAGGTAACACCCGCATCATTGCAGGCATCAACCATGCGTTGACACTCTTCCACAGTCATCGCCATCGGTTTTTCGCAGAGAACGTGTTTACCTGCTTGTGCAGCACGGATAGTTTGTTCACAGTGGAGATATGGATGGGTTGCAATGTAAACAGCATTGATTTCGTCATCAGCAAGGAGTTTATCAACATCGGTATACACACGTTTTGCACCATGCTTTTCTGCAAATGCTTCTGCTTTTTCACGATCCCGCCGCATCACAGCAATGAGTTCTGATCCGTCAACGGTATAAAGAGGAGGACCACCTTTATGTTCAGCAACATTACCACAACCGAGTATACCCCATCTGAGTATTGCCATGAAATGTCCACCTTTCTAATTCATTCAACTATATATGAGGAGAATATTGATGCAAGAAGATGTAAAACTTGAGAGAATCTACCCATTTTTCATTGTTGACAATCTGGCAGAGTCTATAGAATTCTATAATAATAAACTCGGATTCGAGACTGATTTACTTGTTCCAGAAGACGATCCATTTTTTGGAATCGTCAGCCGTGATAATGTGAAAATACTGCTCAAGGAAATAACTGAATATATTCACCCAGTCCCAAACCACACACGACATGAGTGGGCACGATGGGATGCATTTATTTATACACCAAACCCCGACGGTCTCTATGCAGAATATCAATCACGTGGATTAGAATTCCATGAACCTTTGGAAAATACTGATGACGGTCTCCGTGCTTTTGAATTGAAGGATCACGACGGTTATGTCCTCTGTTTTGCCAAACCACTTTGATTGCAAAATGTTAACTTCTGTATCGTAAATTACACATAATTACGAGGACAAGAGGTTCATGCTGGTAGTAATGCCAGACCAGAGTGTTGATCAACTTTGTCAGATCATATCTACGTAAGTACCTGCATTTCATATTCAGCACGCGTAATTTGCCGAAACCGATTGTGACGCAAATTCTCATAGAAAACCCATGAATCTGGATTTGTGCTTGAAGCAAATATACCAAATACCGTGTCAGTTGCACAGAGATAACTCTTCAAAGGTTCATGGCTATATTCACCATGATCGGAACTTGTACCCAATTTGCACTCTACTATAGTGATAAAGTTTCCTTCTGCGTCACAAAGCGCAAAGTCAACTCTGTTATAAAGTGTTCCTATTTGAATTCTACACTCTCTGATAATTGAATACTTTGAGAATTTTGAGTCAGAAAGATAAGCAACAGCAGCTTCTACTACATCAAGTTCCTTAAGCCGTTCCTTAATAACGATACCGAAGTCATCTTTTCCCTGCTTTTCTGCAAGTTTCAAGGCGTTTTGTAAATCTGTCTTTGCACCCCTAAGGTCAGTTAAACTGGACTTTGCTTCACCCCGACTTGTGTGAATACTGGCATAATCAGATTTTATAGAAATTGCCAAGTCGTATGCAGAAATAGCTTTTTCTGACTTACCTCCCTGCCAAAGTAGACAACCAATCGAAAAAAGAACAATAACAAAATCAGTGTCAATCTGTCCTGATAGGGTCGTAGATGAATCACTAATTTCCCAAGTGTTTCCAACGGTAGCACTTTCTGCAAGTTCTGGAAAAAGTGAATCTAACTTTGGAAAGTGTTGATCCTCATACATCTTAATAAGTAGGCTGACCAGTGTCATAGTTGCCGACAAAGGATGGGTTTCATCTTCACCGACACTGTAGATCAAATCATCAAGGACTCCTGAAAGTTGTTTGTATTCCGTTTCGGTTATTACAACACTACTAAGGTCTTTATTCCGATTTACTATGCCAGCGAAAATGTCTAATAAATTGATAAGCCATTGTGCAGCACTTTCAGGATAAGGTGTAACATAAACAAATTCCTTGGTAAAAGGTTGTGTTGACGCAGGCAATGTCCGTTCTGGCATGCTGTTGTGTTCCCTTAAGACAGGTGGCACTAATGGTGAAAACGTTGATAACAAATTTTCAGGTATCGGCATTTCAGTTAACATCATACATTACCTTTTCTTATTCCATGCATTATATTCAGCATGTGTCAGCACTTCATGAATAACAACTACTTCTCAAGCATCTCAATCCTCTTGCTGTTTTCCGAGGTCAATTGCCTTATTCATATCTGCTCTAGCTTCTTCATGTTGTCCGAGAGCACGTTTAGCTGTACCCCGATTGATATAAGCATCAGCGTAATTGGGTTGTAGACTAATTGCCTTGTCATGGTCTGCAATAGCATCCTGATGGTTACCAAGTTCGTTTTCTGATACACCACGATGTGTGTAAGCTGCTGCAGAGTTCGGATTAAGACGGATCGCTTCATCATAATCAATAATTGCATCACGATGTTTACCTAACGACCGTTTTGCATTACCACGATTGATGTATGCCTCTGTAAAATCCGGTTTAAGTCGTATTGCTTCGGTATAGTCAACAATTGCATTAGTAGGTTCACCCAATTTGCTTTTTACAATACCTCGACTGTTGTATGCTTGTGCATAATCTGGATTCAGTCTAATTGCCTCGTCATAAGCAGAGAGTGCTTGATCAGTTTCATTCTCTTCGGAGTGTAGAAAACCAATAGAGAAAAATGCCCGTGCTACTAAATCATTATCAACACCTTTGGCAGTATTGGCGATAGATCTCCATTTCTCTATCGCATCTACGACACTCCCGTCTCGTTGCATTTTATATGCTTCAATAATTGCTCTGTCTTCCAGTGATAATTCAGGATTCTTAAGAATGTCTTGTATCGAAGTATTTAATGTTTCGACCTTATTTGGATTGCTAAAATCTTTACTGGTTAACTGTGAAACGATTGCTTGTATTCTGGCATTGTTCTGCTGAATTTCCTTACGGTATTTTGTAGTTTCAGTAGCAGATGTTTTAGCGTCAGCAGCATGTTGTTCCGCTGCTTTGACATGATCCAACATTTGGGATTGTAGATCGCCAAACTTCATATAGATTAAATACCCTGCAACACCAGTCACCAAAGGAATAAGTAGTGTAAAGAATACAAGAACTATACTGGTAAAGGACAACCAGCGATTAATTGACCTTGATCTTTCATCAAGATACGTACTACGTAATTCGTTGAATTGCTGCTGTATTGAGGAATTAACTTCCGGTATTTCATTCGATCCGTTTATCGCTTCATCATCGGTAGGATCAGGTGTCTGCAATGACTCATCTTTTACTTTTTCATTCATTTTTTACCACCTTCCAGAAGTATTCTGTATAGTTTATAATTGTAACGTGAATTAGGAATAAGTAGCTATTGGAATCGACTGAATCCACATTCTAAAATCCATGGTTATTGCTATCGATAAAACAACCTGAATTTTCAGAGTCATTCTTGACTAAAAAAGTCATAAATACCCTTTAGAACCAGACAGAATATAGGTTCGTGGCACATGAAGAAATTGTGAAATTTTCCGTCTGACTCTGAAAACTCTGAATCTTTAGAACGTAACCAATATAAATATCACCTTATAAAAATGATCTCCTTCTGACACATAATACTATTTTATTATCATACCCAGGCTATTTTACATCAAACTAATTTGCACAAGGTAATAGTTAAATTAATATCATTACAAACAAGACCATATATGTCAAGTCATTTCCATCTAAGCAGCTCTATGTAGTTTCAGCACTACATTTCTAAACGATTATATATGCAATCAACAAAACCTATACCAAACTCCTAAAGCTAAGCGATACACGTCGCTGCCGTTCATATTTTCGACCATCCCACATATCCGATTTTCTGCTGGGTATACCGTGCATCCATCTGTTTTTCGCATCCGCACTCAATACAGTCAAACTCCTCGGTGCAAGCCAGAGCGGAACCCTCTTTGATCTATCTTTTACGTTTGTCAAATCCATTACACAACTTGATCCCAAACTCAATATAACAATCGTATCCATGAAACATGCTTCTTTATCTGTATGATCACCAATACCTTGTCCGGGTTCGTATTCACTTACAAGTACTTGATTTGCTATTTTCGGCATATATCCATCGTTGTGTAGTTTGATACAAAGTCTATTTACCCACTCAGGAAACGGATCGACCTCCTTATCCTGTCCATCCTGCTGATCATTGAAGTTATAGCTTTTACCGTAATGTTGAACACGTCGCTGATAAAATGTATCCCACTCCTGTTGATCAATGTGATTTAACAACCATTCGTGTTGGAGGTCAGACAGGTAATCTGAAATATAACGAAAACCATGAACGGTATCAACAGCGTGTTGATTGTTCGGGGTAGGTTGCGGTTGAAGAAACTGCGTGTCTAATAAAGGAAATAAAGATATTTGTTCCATCATCTATTCCATTTATGATATTAATCTGCGCTGTTATATGCAGGATTTTCTTCCAACTCGTTGTGATATGCGATAAGGATTGCTGCTGCGATAAATGTTCCAACAATACCTATAGGGGCAAACTTCGCAACCCCCGCGGTAGCAAAACTGCCGAATGCATCTACTAACCATCCAAGTAGTGGAGCAAAGATGATTGTGGCTAAGGACTTAGCTTGCGCTTCAATAGATAACACTGTTGCACCCATATCTGGGGTGGATTGTGCATCAAATCTGCTAATTAGCACTGGTCTCCAGAAGTTCTGAAGGATAGCTAAACCTACGAAGAGCCCAATTACTGCAGGAAGCCAATTAAACCACAGTGCTGGAATTAACAAGGCGAAAAGAACTAAATCCATCCACCACATCAATTGTGATGCACCCTCTTCACCGCCTCTCCAATCAGAGAGTCTATGAGAATTCCGTGAAGCAAAGGAGGATAACATATAGAGTGCAAAATATACGCCTGCAACAAGCAAAGCTGCCCGTTTAGAATCGTCCAAAACTAACAGAACTGGAAGAGCGATTGCTGTCTGTTTGAGTATCGGCTGCAGGAAGTCCTTACTGGCTTTATACATACCCTCAAAACCCATACCCTCAAAAACAAGTCTGCGGAGTGGAGGAAAAAGAACTGCTGTTTTCAAAGCTTTACCAAGTAATGATGCAACGGCTTTCAGCGAAAATTCACTATCTCGATCTCCGTCTAACTGTCTTGGATAACCGAGGAAATTGATTATGTTTATGCCATAAGGAATAATAGAATACCAGAAGATGTCAATGAAATTACCACGATAAAAAACTAAAGCACCCGCGATAAGAACAGAAAGTGCTGAACCCATCTGTGACCAAGATCGTGTAAAACCGTATACCTTAGTTTTTTCCTCTAATCTATCCTGCATCCGGAGCCAATCGAAAATCATGGCTTTGTGCGTACCAGTGCGAAAAGCGTCGCCTAATCCGAAGAAGAACATTGCCATAAACAATATAGCAAATGATTCACTGAGTGCGAAGGTAGCAAATGATGCAATATATGCACAGAACGAAAAAATCATGGCGCGTCGTCTACCATAAAGGTCAGCAACTGCACCAGAGGGTATTTCAAATAGATTGGTACATATTTCACGAAAACCGATTAGGATCCCTATTTGGAAAAAGGATAGACCTTTCTCAAGAAACGCTAAGATCAAGAACGGATCGTAGTAACGTTGGTTTTTTAAGAATCCATAGAGTGAAAAACGGAAGAGCATCGGTATTCGCATTGGTTCACTGTATAATCTTACTGTTTTTCCCAGATTTGCACGTTATATTTTGGCAAATCAAAAGGATATTCAGCATATTCGAGTATTGGAATACCGTTGTCATCAACGGTGACAACAGCGTGGAGTTGATTTGGAGTGACACTTGTATCTACGCGTTCAAGGAATTGCCATCTATCCCCTTCAGCGGTGATAAGTCTTATTTTTGTCCAAAGGATTCCTTCACCATCTGTGTATGTGCCATCAGATGTTTGTAGAATAGGTTGTGGATCTGCAGGTAAGGTGAAACTTTCACCGATTGTTGAGGTAGAATTGAGATGTGTATGAGACATTAACACCCATGTGCCAGGTACCGGCACCTCAATACCGTTCTGATCAACAGGCCAAACATGGTCACGCTCCACAGCTGGGATATGTGACTCTAACACTTGTGGTAACCGTTCGCATCCGGAAAGTACCACAACTAAAATAGTAATAGTGAATAGATAAGTGAATTTTGCGATTGTTTTCATAAAACGGTTATATTCCTTTGTTCTAATAAAGTATTACGGTAGGTAAAGTTATCGGTATCTGCTGCATACGCAAGACATGCACGTATGTCTGTCTCGGTTAAATAGGGAAAATCGTCAAGAATTTCGTTTGTTGTCATACCTGATGCAAGGTAGTCTAAAACATCATAAACAGTTATTCTCATACCTCTAATACAAGGCTTACCACCTCGTTTTCCAGGTTCTATGGTAATAATATCTCTGTAATTCATTCATACTACCTCCTACGAATTCTAACTAATATTTCTTAGCAATTATACAACAATATTTACGATTTGTAAAGTTCGGTTTTATCAAAAGAATAAGAATTCTTACTATTCTAACTATACCAGATGACATATCAGATTTTGCTCATAGATATAAAAGTTTGCGATAGAATGATGTTAGTAAATTCCAAAGTTGTAATTACTAATCCAATAATTCAACCGACTGTCTTATCCTTTCGCTGATGTATAATAATTCCATTTCCGTCAGGATCCTGCACAACAACCCAATAACAAACTGGTGACTCTCCCAAAGGTGAATGTAGTTTAATCCCAACTTGTTCCAATTCCTCTATAGCAGCCTTTACATCTTCAACCGCAAACGCAACCGTTCCACCACCGGGTTGTGTAGGACCAAATCCTTGTCCTAAAGCAAGTGTTCCGGGATTTATCTCAAATTCTGCCCATTTGCCATCATGCACCAAACAAGCCAGTGGAATACCAAGTACATCACGATAAAATTCAATGGATTTCTGCATATCGCTTACTGCAAAGTAAGTGAAGTCAATTCCTAATATATTCATACCTACAATATCCTCTCCTTGAATTTACTATGGTGTACTAAGCGGCAAGAGTTTGGAAAGGATAATCACCATCGTCCTCGGGTGCTGTCCAGAACGGACGCCAATCGGTGGCTTGATTTTTTCCGATGTACAGAGTCTTTCCAATAACTGCCCATGCCGTTCCATCAGATGTAAACGCAATATAACCTGTGCGGATCCGATCAGTGGATTCTGTAAACTGATCGTTGAGTTCAGTCCACGTTGCACCGCCATTCTCAGAACGGCAGAGCCAAGCTCCACCACCCCTTGGTCCTTTTTGAACTGTAGCAATCATTAAGTTTGGGTCAGCAGGATCAACCGCAATGGCAGTTCCGTAGCGAACCGGTAATCCTTCAATCCTGTTTATCCACGAGTTTCCTCGGTCAGTACTGACATAGACACCGTTTGCGGTATTCGCAAAAACTTGATTATCGTCTGCCGGACACGTTGCTACTTGGTGGACATCCTTATTCAGATCTGGTGTGACAGGTTCCCAAGAAATCCCTTCATCGGGTGAACGCATGATACTCCCAACATGAATATCTGCGTAACAGAAACCATCTTTAGTTTTCGCTAAGGTTCGCACAGCGGGTGGACCGCCCCAAGGTGTATACCAATCTTTCCGACATTCTAATTCATCAAACGACTTAACACGTTCAGCAGGACCTTCTTCTGCAATGAGACGATAGACGTAAGCACCCTCATCCGTTCCAATAAGCAACGTCAACGGATCCTCACGAACAACCAGTAACGAAGCGATTGGATCCTCTATACCTGTTGGAATTCGTTTCTCATTATCTTCTGATAGTATCAGTAGTGTTCCATTCGATAAAGCAGTTGCTACGGCTTGACCGTTTGACAGTGAGACCATAGTACCATGCTCTTGATGGTCTATGCCTTCATAGATTTGAGTAGGTTCACCATCCCCATTATTATCAACGGTATAGATGGCGTTGTTTGTTGCAAAAAACATTATGTGTTCTCCTTTGTTATGTCGTAGGTATATCCATTAAACCGATTTGTCTTGATCTGAGTCATCCCAATTATCAATAACACGATAGTAATTTAACAGATCACCAGACTTATATGTTTCAACCTTATTCGGTATTATCTCGTCCTCAGTCACGGCAATCTGAAACGAATCAATATAGATTTTCTTGTCCTCTGAGATTTTTGTGGGGTCTACAAAATAGATGTAAATCGTCTCGTTTGGTTCAAACTGATCGGGATATTGAAAGCAAATGGTTCGTTTTGTCAAATCTATATTTGATGTGCCAGGTGGTCTTGCAGCGCATGCCAATGCGAACAAAAAGTCTGGCGTAAGATAGATTGCCTCTAAAGCTTCTTCAGGAGGTCTTCCCGGTGGTGCTAAAGTTTTACGTTTTTTTAATTTCGGAAACAACTGCTTACTTCCATGATATAGAAACAATGTCTTTTCTCCGTCAATCTATGGGACTATATTCCACTGCATCTATCATAAAGATATGTGATAGACCTTATTGACTGTATGATTTGACAATCAGCGGAAGTTTCTCACCGTCTTTACCCAATTCCGCATGAACACCGTTAGGATTTAGCACTGTGATATTGCCTGTTACATCCTGAAGTGGAAGATCGCTATCCTGTTGTGTATAGTTTACTACAGGACGATCCTTGTTATCTTCAACGAAACAATCAATGAAATCGATACCACCCATAGTTTGAACTATATTCGTTTGTGGTAAAGATAATGATATCGGAGACCATTCACCACCAAATTCTCGATCAGTCGCAGCATTGATAACAGCACAATTATTGAAGGTGACACGGGCACCTTTAACCGATTTTTCCTGAACTTTAATACCGTAAGTGAGTGTATTTTCTACTGTACAGTTGTTAAATTCGATGTACCCACCAGGACCCTTATCTCTGATTTTTGATACGCGAATACCAGCACCGTGTTTGCTGCTAATATAGCAATTATCAAATCGTATGGTCACATCTTCAGATTCATCTGTGACATGTGCTAAGAACACCTCAATTCCGTCACCAGCATTATCAATGAACTGGCAACCGGAAAAATGCACATTTTTGATCCGTTGATCTGCTAAGTCAGGTTCTATGTCTAAACCGGAACAAGGTGGTGTTCCCCACGTGTTTGAGAAGGTGCAATTTTCAACTATTAGATTTTCCGCGCTTATTACACTAATTCCCTGCCGATAGTGGTTTTCACAGATGATATCGCGTAGATTCACGTTTTCTGAGTGCCTAAGTTCCTTACTACCATTTACATAAATCCCATCTCCACCACTATCTTTGAGTGTCAAACCGAAGACATTAACATTCTTAGACCCACGAATAGCAAGGGTCATACGCCATTCAGCCTTTGGGTATTGTCCATACCAACGTTGCCATCCCATCTGTTCAAGCACGAGTCCTGTGATATAGTCCTGTTTCCACATGCGGAAGGTAGCACCATAGCCGCGTATCGTCAGGTTCTCCACATCTTGTGCAGTGAACATTGAATCCCCTTTACCGCGATATTCACCTCGTTTAGCAGACACGACTGTACCCCGTTCAAAGATTATTTCCTGATTACTGACAAGTCTAATTGGTCGGATTATCCAATCAGCACGTATATTCGGGACAATCAAACGTCTTGCACCAGAGTCGATAGCTGCTTGCAATCCTTCTGTTGCATCCTCAGGGTCAAATCCCCACCATACAGCATCAGCATCTGTTCTCTTACCTGATTTAACATCTGCAATTGCTTCAAGATTTTTCATGATGGTGTGCTCCATTAAGCATGGTTGTTTGCACAAAACATAATACAAATCATAGAAGTTTGGTTGTTATAAAGTTTTTAGATCCATCTGTATGAACTTCACGGATAGCATTCCAATCAATTATAGCAACCCATATCTCCTCTTCATCCGAATAATGCACTATGCCGTCCACTTCTAATTCTTCACTATATAGAACGATGTGTTGACTGTCACGCAAAGTAATTTTCTGAGAAGCAAGGTCTTCAAGGGTACCGTTGCAATTCAAACGTAATCTACCCTTTGCGTCAGCGTTATGAAAATCTGCAAAGACTCTGCTCTTTTTCATCATCTTTCTCTCCTTGAGGGATTTAGAATTGTTGGTGTAAGAAGCATACTTGATTTCTCCGGTGTAAGACCTGTCAACGTTGCATGAAATACACTCCTGCCTGAAGTTCTTATAACATCACCACCAAGTTCCCGAATTTCACCTACAGTGGTCACCCCAATTTGACGGTGAGGAATAGTACGTGATAGTTCAATAATTGATACACCTTCTGCACTTTCTACTGATACACCACGAATTCCACTCGGATGTGTTCCTATTCCACGTTGCAAATCTTGTATTCGGTTTTGACCTCCCCTAACTACAAGTGCATCATCAGCAATTCTGACAGAAGAAATATTTTGAGAATCATCTGTCATTTACTGTTAATCCTTAATAATAACATCCCAGTTCCTATATAACTGCCAATATCTAAATTACTATTTCATTCAAGTGTGAGTTGCAGCGTTGAATGTTCTGGGTTCTACAATGCAAACGTTTTCTCGTCATCAAGTTCCATCATTGCAAACCAAGTGTTTATGTCAGTCCGATCTGGTGCGACCTTTTTGAGCATTCTCGCCATCATCGCTCTATGGCGATCGGTTTCAGGACCTAATTGCGTCATTTTCTCATTAAACGCATTGATGTCTGCTTCACTCTTTGAATAGTTGTCCTTTAACCATTCCACTACTTCTGTATCGGTTGATAATGTTTTGAGTGCTTCAGTAAATTCATCAGCAGACACACCGAGAAAACCGAGTGCCATCCTATCCATACCAGAATCCTCAGCATAAAAGTACTCACCTAATGTGTTACCATTAAATGCTCTTCCTTTGTCAACCAATCGTGCAAGATGAACCATACCGTAAACATCGGTATTATAGGGACTACGCGGTGCACGGCGATTAAGATCAACAATGCCGAAACTCAACTCGTCATCCAAGTCTTGAAGGGCAACCCATGTTGTAATATCAGGACGTGTTGGATCTACTTCTTGTCGGCGCGCTTCAAACCGTTCCTTTGTCGTGTCATCAGGACCACGGTTTACCATGATGTGATTGTATGTATCAATCTCTTCTTGTGATTTATCACAATTTTCCTGGATCCACTCACTGAGTTCAATGTCGTTTGGATTTTTAACTGCTGCATCCTGAAAATCATCTGCAGAAACACCCAGGAATTCTAAAATACGTACATCTTGTCCAGAAATATCACCGTATTTATAGTCTCCGATTTGACCAGCACGTTCTGCGCGTGCTTTGTCTGCCATACGGGCAACGCCACAGATACCAGCAATATCTTTAGATCGCGCACTACGAGGTGGTCTTGTGGTAAGATCTACTTGCCAGAAACATCCCCAATCATCAAGTTCTATGGACTGTAGTACGGTCTTAATATCAGTCCGATCGGGTGCATACTTCGCAAGACGTTCTTCCAGCAATTGTTGATGTTTTTTATCAGTTGGTAGTCGTTCTAATTCTGATTTGTTGAACACATCAATCTCATCGTCAGTCTTTTTTCCTTGCTCAAGCATCCAAGCACTGAGTGTGGCATCGTCTTTATCGTCTGCTGCCTCAGCAAAATCATCCGCAGAAATATCTAAGAATTCTAATATTCTACGATCTAAACCTGAATATCTTCCATAGACAAATTCTCCGAGTGTCTCATTGTTGTGTGCGCGTGCCTTGTCTGTCATACGTGCTGCCCCTACAATCCCTGCAACACCAAGGTTAGAAGGACGACGTGGGGGTTGTCGTGTCAAATCCATAATTTCTTTCCTTTCAATTTTGAAATGTGGTATTATATCTCCTAATGATATTGTATCATATTAAGTATGCGTGTCAACTGAAAAACTAATGAATTAGGAGACTAAAATCATCTGAAGCAATCAAGCAATGAAATACAAATATATATTTATCATCTCTATACTTGGAGTAGTTCTATCAATAATCTTATGCAGTGTTTGTCTCAAATTCACCTATTTTGAACCTGATACTGCATCATATCTATTTCAAGCGAAGTTATTTGCACAAGGTAAAATTTCTGTTCCGGTACCACCGCGTACTTTGAATGGGGAAGTGGTAGAGGATCCAAACGGTGGACCGATGCCAGAATACGGACTTTCACCCTCTCCACATATCAATATGCTGAATGGAAAATGGTATTCAAAGTATCCATTCGGTAATGCCTTAATGTTGATGTTTGGTGTCTTTTTTAACATTCCATGGCTTATTCCCGCACTTGCAACAGGAGGTGCACTGTTTCTACTTTTCCTTCTCGTCAAAGATACCTACGGAAAACCTATAGCATATATCGCTGCTGTGATTGCACTTATCTCTCCCGCAACATCTGGTTTGGGAGCCACGTGGTTCAGTGAACCAGTTAGCAGATTTTTCCTTGTCTTGTTTCTTTTTGCATTGGTACGCACCTTAAATTGTAAAGGGAATTTTATATATCCACTACTTGCAGGTTGTGGGTTAGGGTATGCATTCAACACGCGCCCACTCTCTGCTATCGTTTTCGGGGTCGTAGGGGCAGGATTCGCTCTTTATCATCTATATAAATCCAGATTGATAAATGACTCAAGGGAGGAAGATGAACAGAAAGATGTAAATGTCCCTACACAGAAACAATTAATCAATCGGTTAGGCATTTTCATGATACCCTTTGTTATGTGGGTATTAGTGTGTATGGCATGGAATCATAATTTTACTGGAAATCCGTTCAAGTTTACGCATACTGCCGCACAACCTTATGATAAAGTTGGGTTCGGTAAACGCACAGAAGGGTACTATCCAGACATTGAACGGGCATGGGAATTTAAACCAGAATGGTCAGTTAAGAGAACATGGCAGCACATACTTCCATGTATCAGTTTCAACGCACTTGGATGGGGTAACTACCATCCGAGACTCATTAGAGATGCTAAACCTACGGTTAGGTTCTTCTTTGACTTTTTACCACTACTGATACCTTGGTTCCTTGTCCTCATTCCATTTTTCCATTCCTCTCGTAATAGATACGATGTCCTATGTATTTCCCTAATATTAGGTAGTCTCTTGTTGTATGCATTTTTCTATTTTGAAGGATCAACATGGGGAATTACACCTGTTAACGCGCGTTATTATGCTGAATCAATTTTTATCGGTTTTATTCCGTTAGCAGCACGAGGGATGTTTATCCTATATGAACGGTTCAAAAAACCTATCTGGACAAATAAACTCGCTTATGCTGTGGGGATATGCCTTTTACTGCTAAGTATCAACACTGTATGGAGTTATGTACGCATTGGAAAGGTATATCAGAATTGGGGTTCTATACCTTTCTATCAGAGGCTACCACAAAGGGTCAAAGACTTTGATATTCACCATGCCGTCATTTTTATAAATGGAACACGCGATGCTCCTGTTGGAGATTTTCCTTATACGAGCCTGGAAGAAGCAGATGTCGTGTATTTTAAACTCGGTCCGGCACCCAGATGGGGATTAACATTTAGTGATTGGAAAAGCGTATATAATGAATATTTTAAGGGAAGAGACGCTTATTTATATGAACCAGGTCCGAATAACATAATACCTTTGATTCCTGATCCATAAGAAGTTACAGGACATTCAGCTTTTGTTGCTCATTATGACTGAATCATATCTCTGAATTTATGTGTGAACTCGCAGCTCCGTTTAATACTCGCAACATCGTCCATCTTATATTGGACAACAAGTGGTCCAGTATAATTGATTTCCTTCAATCCTTTTGCAAATGTTTCAAAATCGAAAACACCGCCACCCGGTTCACCGCGATTACTTCCTGAGACATGCCCATCTCCTAAACACTCTTTCATGGCAAGTGCTGCTGCGACAGGTTCCGCACCATCGTTGAATAGGTGATATGTATCGCACGTCAGGTAGACAGGTAAACCAGTGTCCGCAATAAACTCAACACCTTCACGATAGTTATCAAGCGGACATCCTTTTTCGAACTCAAGCGTAATTTTGATGTTGTGGTCATTGCAAGCAGGTATCATCTTGGATAAGTTATCTTCAAGGGCATCCAGTGATTCTTGTCGCGACACATCTGCTGAAGGATTGACCCATATTCCAATGAATTCCGCGTTGAATTGTCGGGCAACATCAAGCACAATTTCAAAGTGTTGCAATGCTTCATTTTTACGGTTAGGGGTTGTTAAAATGTGGTTTCCGAAACCGATCGTCGGTGCAACAAGGTTGTATTTATTGGCAAGGTTCACTGCATCCTCAATTTCTGTGGAAGAGATCTCACCAAGAAAAGCAGAATTCACAGGAATGTTAATACCTTCATAACCTGCTTCGGCAACAAGGTCAAAAATCTCTGCACGTGTAAATCTTCCTAATGTCCCAGAATATGGATCGTAACAAACTGTCAACATATTAATTTCTGTCCTCTGTTCCTAAAGTTAAATGAGTTTAATAAACAACACCTATCTCTTCACGCCAAGAATCTAATACCTTCATATTACCCAATGTGTCGTCCCATGACATAGCAGGTGCTTGTCTTTCAGAAATGTGGTTTGCAACCATGTCTGCTTCGTAGGTAAAAAGATCGCGGTCTACCTCAACGGTAATCTCAGATGTCCCTCCACCTTGATAGGAGTTTAGCACAAGTTGACTTGGTGGAAAGGTTGTATCTAATGGTAATGCCGTTCTTGAACCACGACATGGTGAGGATGGAAGCCAAGGACTTGGAATTGTTATTGTCCCACCAGACCCGTAGATAATGACGTTACTCCCGATATTACACTCCACAGCACAAACTATCTCAGCAATAATCTCATTCTCAAATTTTAGGGTTGCCGCAGCGATATGGTCAACTCCTGTAGGACCCAATTTTCCATGTGCCTTCACCGAAATCGGATCTAAAAAGAGTTTGTTTGCAGCAGCACCTGCAACTTTGCGCGCCATTGAGGCAGTATAACACCCAATATCAAGGATGCCACCACCACCCATTTCACGATTGAAAAGTCTACTATCAGGATTGAAATTCGCTTGAAACCCAAATGTTGCCTGAATGAAACGAACTTCACCGATTTCTCCATCCTGTATCAAGTCAACCATACGTTGTATCTGCGGATGACAACGATACATAAATGCTTCCATTAGAAACACGTCATTTTCACGCGCTGCATCAACCATTTTCGCTGCAGTAGTATGGTCTATACTAATTGGTTTTTCAACCAGAACATGCTTTTTTGCCTCAGCAGACTTTATTACCCATTCTGCATGGTATGGATGGATTGTTGCAATATATACGGCATCAATATCATCGTCTGCTAATAATGCTTCATAAGAACTATAATGTCGTGGTATATCAAAAACATTCGCAAATTTTTCTGCCCGCGATTCAGTACGGCTTGCAACAGCAAGGATTTGTCCAGTATCAGTAAATCGCACGCCGTTGCAGAATACATGAGCAATGCCTCCTGGTCCTATTACGCCCCAATTTAACATTTGTGCTAATCTCCTCAAAACAGTGTGGTAGTTTCTGTTTCACTATATCATATATCATCTAATATTGCAATAGAATGTAGCATATTAGGATGATTACTGTTTGACTTTTCATACAATTTACAGTATAATAGATTTTAATATCCACTACTATAAATAGGAAATAAAATCACATCTTCATTTATTAATTCAATTTAAATTACTTACCAAAATTACTTACTATTCACAGTTTATAAAATACATATTAGAGGAAAATAGATGGCAACGATTGTAAGACATGATAATACAGGCAAAAGTTACTGCTTACTCGGGACAGGTTTTGGGGTATTCCAGTCTTCAAAGCCGAATATCTTTTTTGGTAATCTTATGGCAGATGTAGACGAAGGTGAATACGCTATGGTCTGCGTTTGTGATAAGGCAGGAGAAATATACTGGATAGATGCAGCTAAAGTTACCGTTATAAGCGTTGACGGACAAAATGTCGGAGAACTTCCACTTGCATAATTGAGCTCCGATAAATATTCAAGAGTTAGATAATATCTTCAATTTACCTAAACTCACGAAAGGATTATTTTCACCGAATGGATTTACAGCAGATAAACATCAAGGTTTTTGCAACCGAAGATAGCATTATTAACCACACCAACTTCATTAAGGTTTTTAACCGTTGGATTGAAGAAGCGGATTCCGAGGATTACCTAAACTATGCGGACTACTCCCACGTTGACGCTGGTCCTGGTGTACTATTGATTTTGAAACAAGCCAACTATAGCATTGACAACGCATTCCATCAACAAGGTTTTCTTTATAATAGGAAGCATGATGTTGATGGAGATAACACCGATAAAATTCGTCAAGCTCTTACTGAGGTGCTTTCTAAATGTGAACTACTTGAAGCCTCTGAAGAAATGGAAAATGCGATCCGTTTTAACGGGGCAGATCTCCTATTTATGATAAACAACCGGAACCTTGCACCCAATACCACAGAGACAGCAGAAGCAATTCAAGCTGACCTTGAACCTGTACTTAAACAGATGTATGGAGATAGTGATTTTACGATAGAACGCACATCTGAAGATATCCGCGAACGTTTTGCCGTGCGTATTTCCGCCAACTCAGACAAACCAATTTCAGAACTTATCGCTAATCTCGGAGGATAATATGTATAATTTCTCCAATGAGCAGATTGAGCGATATAGTAGGCATATTATCCTCAAAGAGGTAGGCGGGATTGGACAGACGAAACTACTTGAGTCTAAAGTTTTACTTATAGGTGCGGGAGGACTCGGATCTCCAATTGGTGTCTACCTTGCAGCGGCTGGGGTGGGAACACTTGGTATTATTGATGATGACGTTGTTGACCTAAGTAACTTACAACGTCAAATCTTACACGGTACAAGCGATATCGGTATACCAAAAACGAAGTCTGCAGAAGCAACAATCTCAGAGATGAATCCTGATGTTAAGGTCATTCCTCACAACGAACGAATCAACTCAGAAAATGCCTTTGGTATCTTGGAACAGTATGATTTAATTGTTGATGGCTGCGACAACTTCCCTACACGGTATCTAATCAATGACGCTTGTGTAATGCTTGGAAAACCGATTGTGCATGGAAGCATATTCCAATTTGAAGGTCAAGTAACCGTTATTTATCCCAGTAAGGGTCCTTGCTATCGTTGTATCTTTCCAGAACCACCGCCAGCAGGAATGGCACCGAGTTGTCAAGAAGCGGGTGTCTTTGGTGTGCTACCCGGTATTATTGGAACTATTCAAGCTGTTGAAGCAATAAAAGTCCTTTTAGATATTGGAGAAACGTTGATGGGAACACTCCTACTGTTTAACGCACTAACGATGGATTTCAAACGGTTGAAACTCCGTCAAGACAGCAGCTGCCCCATGTGTGGCGAAAACCCAACTATAAAAGATCTTATTGATTATGAAGAATTCTGTGAAGTGCGGTTGTAGGTTTTATTATCTAATTCAATTATCATAATGGAGAGAATATTATACTATGCCAACCGCAATTGTGATCGCAATTTTTCTCATTTCTTTTTGGTTGCTGATAATTGCAATCCAGTTAGATCGTATATTTAAAGTTATGCATGACATTGGAGAAAGTTTGTCCAAGATAGAAGAACATCTTGATCAAAAGGACAACAATTCTTAGTTAACTGTAACACAGTTGAAAATAATTTCTCATTAACACATTAACAATTAACACAGTTCTATAGCACAGATTCTCATTGTGTGCAGCCATACACAGTCATACATTGATAGAGGATACTGACCTATGATACTTATAGTATTGAATATCTTTATTGTTGTTGGAATTTATTCACTTAAGAAAGAACTTCGAGAAATTAGGATAACTTTAGAATACATACGGAAAAACAATGAAGAAGTGAAATGAAAGCAGGTATTTCCTTAACCCTTACATAGAACAGTGGTTTGTTCCAGATTACGCCAATACCTTCCTTCGAATTGGTGAATCAATGAACAACGAATCCCCTCCATCAATCGTTAGTTCCAACCCCGTTACCCACGCTGCCTCATCAGAACATAACCATAACGCACCATACGCGACATCAATCGGATTACCCAAACGTTCTAACTGCGTTGTTACTGGCGCAATTTCTCCTTCTGGCAAAGGATCCCATATAATCCCTGGACATAATGCATGAACACGGATATTTTTCTCATACAATTCCTTCGCAAGATTCTTTGCTGTTGCTACCATTCCTGCTTTTGCTGCAGCATAAGCAGCGTTAGCATCTTGTCGCACACGTGCTCCTGCTGAAATAGTGATAATACAACCGCCATCGCGTTCCTCTAAAATTGGAACAAGTCGACGCACAGGATTGAAAAGGGTTCGCAAGTTGTTTTGTAATGCTCCATCCCAATATTCAGGATCCATTTTGGTAATATCGTGTTCAGTAGAGAAGAACCCTCCTGCAGCATGGATAAAACAGTCTATTCCACCATATTCCGTAACTACAGTATCAATAAGGGTGTCTACTTGTGCAGCATCGGTTAAATCTGTCTGATGCATAACGACATCGCCACCGTTAGCTTGGATACGTTCTGCGGTTTCTACCATCTTTTCAGATGTGCGTGCAGCAAGTGCTATCTGCGCGCCTTCTTGTGCAAAAAGCAGTGCTGTCGCACGACTCATGTTAGAACCTGCACCACCGATAAGGACAACTTTGTCTTTCAAACGCATTTTATTTCCTTTCTGAATCTTCATATATTATGATAGTACATACAGATTCCGATTTACGATCACCGCGTTTATATTTCCTAGATTCATTGTGTCTTATTGATTATCACCTGAGACTAATAAGCAAGTATGTTGGGTTGGTAATTAAATCTGAAGATCCACTTCTTTGACTTACCTCTTGTATTTCCGCAGTATATTCTCTGCTCAGTGTTGCGTTTTTCACAGTCTCAAAGGCTTCGTCTGTAATGATTCCAGTATAGGTTCTTTCTATAGTTTCTATTTCAAATGTTTTTGATCTTAATAAAACACCAATTAACGCACCGGTGATTGTGAATGGTAACGGTGGTCCTTTCGGTCTAAGTTCAAGATATTCACCAGAATCTGGGATCATATCCTCAGATATTTGACTTGATTTGACTTGTTCAGTCAGAGGTGTTGTATCGTCGTATGGAAACTTTACCTGAAATACATTACCATCTTCAGTATCCGCAAATGCATCATGTAAGTCAATTGTGTCAGATCGTATGAGATTGAGACGGTCAACGGAAATTTGCGCATAGAGCCATGTTTCATACTGGTCGTTTTCATCAGCAGCAACAACAAGATAAAGATCACCATCTGTATTTTTGCATGAGAAGAGTACAGGTTGATCGTAGTAATCATAGATTTCTACAATTTCAAGTTTACCTAACTTTGGGATATTAAGTATATCAGCCATCTCATACCTCCTATCTGTAATACTATTCTCTATTCACTTATTACCTTAAAAACAACCCAATGCTTTGTTCCAACTGGAACCCACCAAGTATGATGAGATATAATCCTTGGAGATGGTGTGTGTAGAATCACACCAAGAGCAGGATTAAGCTCCCCTTCAGCAATATGTCGGTTTTTAAATTTTTTATATCTTTTCTTGAGTCGCGTAATGTCTTTCGGATCTCTGTAAACTGAAACTCCACAACCTTTACAAATTAGATGAGGATTACCCTCAAAAAATTTTGGATTCTCTTCATAGTACGTTGTAAAATCTATCGTTTGTGGTGGATCGTTTCGTACAAGTCTATATACTATACCAGAAGCGGGTTCACCCTCCTCAGGAGGACAATTTTCTGGATAAAAGTCTGGCCACTCCAACTCGGTAGTCCTTTCATTCGCATGTTATAGATTATCGAGTGTGACAACTATTAACACTGCGATATATTTTAACACGCTTTTTTGTAATATTTCAAAAATAATTTTGTAAGCATTGCTATATACGTGAAACATTTTATTTTATATAGAATACGTTATTTTTTGACGAAAGTCAAGACTTTCAAAATTCTTCAATTTATGTTCAGATAATATTATTGTTCACTATAATTATATTTGCTCACAACTATATGTTATTGCATCCTTCATGTGTTTCAACGCTGCGTGAATTTGCGGTAGTTCCTCAAATCCGTAAGAGATACGCAACTGCCTTTTCCCAATGTCAACCATCTCACCACTTGGATGCACACAGTGTTCTCCAGGGATATAAATCACCTTTGGATGTGGATTGTCATTATGACCATCAATTACTTCATCTCCGGTTGTTCGTGTTAAATACTTGAAAAAATCGGAGGATGAGTCAGTTATGGTATTCGCTAAAGTCAGGTAATAATAGAATCCAGCACTCCCACCACGACATTCTTGTAGGTTCTCACCCAATAATACATGTATCCATGTTTTGACCTGTATAGCCTTTCTTTTATATCCTTTATTGACCTTCTGAATTTGTGCTTCAATGTCGTTATCAAGTAGATAACTCGCTATTTCCTGATTGATGAGTGGAGCACTGAATCCAATATCACTTGTTCGTTGTATTATGCTGTTGAGAAATGCACCTTTTGGACCGATAAGGTATCCGATACGCAAACCAGGAGCAATTATCTTTGACAATGTGCCAATTTCGTAAACGATACCAATTTCATCATAAAGGAATGCCGACTCCAATCGTTCAACGGTGTTGTCATGCACAAGGTCACTATATGCATTGTCAAAAAAAAGAGGTATTTTGCGACCTACTTCGTAAGAAAGTTGTGTAACAATTTCAACTAATGTTTTCTTTCTGTGATTGGAGAAAATAGTGCAACTTGGGTTGTTTACCGTAACAACATAGAAGAACTGAATATTCTCTTTTTCTCTGCCTAACGCATTTAGTTTTTCTCTCAAAAGATCGGTTTGCAGTCCCTTATTGTCTTCTAGTATCGTAACAATTGTAAAGCCTTTTCTTTCGAGATCATTGCAATAGATATAGTACATTGGGTCGGTAGTGACCACAATACCTATCGGGAGAAGATGTGTGATACTTTCCAACAGACTTGTCGCGCCGTTTGCTCCAATTACTATATCTCTCTGGGAAAATGTGTCTTGTGTTATACCTTCAATTTGGTTGTTAATAAGGTATGTTTTGATCGACTCAATCAGATTAGGAGAACCTTGCGCACCACCATAATTGAGTGAGGCTCGGTACTTTTTGGGATTAGCAAGTACCGCTTGATATGCATTCTGGATTAGTTTACGTGGGATTGTGTTTTCATTGACATATCCTACACCGAGGTTAATATCGATTCCATCACGAAATCCAACCGCAAAATCTGTCATCATTTGGTTAACTGCAGATGGAACACTTGAAGCTACGCCATATTCAGATAGCAATACATCACGAATTTTCATCAATTGTCAATTTATATTGATTTTCATAAATAATTTAGGACTTTTAACGTGAGTTCGGTGTAAGAAA
Source organism: Candidatus Poribacteria bacterium (assembly GCA_022825665.1). GTDB lineage: Bacteria > Poribacteria > WGA-4E > WGA-4E > WGA-3G > MSPOR6. Next base: position 163 of record JAJDWI010000029.1, on the reverse strand, counting down.
ATTGATATGCTCTTTTCCCATAGAAGTCATATTGAGTAAAACCTATAAATATGGTAATATATAGATATATCAACAATAATATAGGTGCTATTTTTTCTTAGAGGTTCTCTTATGGCTGACACAACTGAAAAGCAACTGAATTTCAATTGTCTTCCGAAACAAG
>JAJDWI010000005.1 GCA_022825665.1 Candidatus Poribacteria bacterium | reverse complement strand
GGTGTATAGAACAAGTGATACACCTCTAATATCAGCACCAGCGGTGCGAAAGGTGTAGTCTAAAGTCGGTCAGACCAAGAAAATACCTCAAGAGAAATGTTCTTAAATTGACGCTTATGGTTCGGTTAGGAAACCGAACCTCCCAATGTGTCCAAGTAATTTGGTTGAATCCACATCCTAAATTCCGTTGTCATTGTTTTGGTAAAATAATCCGAATTTTCAGAGTCAATCTTGACTAAATAGGTCATATTTACCCTGTAAAACCAGGCAATATATAGGTTCACGACACATGAATAATTTGTTCAATTTTCTACTTGACTCTGAAAACTCTGAATCTTTAGAATGAAAGTAATGTAAATATCATCGTATAAAAAGGAACGTCTTCTGGCATACAACACTATTCATTTTCTAAATAATAACTTCTCATTAACAAAAAACGCGTTCGTAGTCGCGCAATTCATTGCGCCTCTTATATTTGGCTTTATTAAAGTCTCAAAATGTAGTTTTATTTATTAGAATTGGTATAAGACAACAACCAAAACATATTATTTTCGTGCATGCTGTGATTCTTTGGGAGAACGGTATTCAACATTGAGGTGTGGTGTTTCTAACCGCACATGTCCTTGATGGCGCGACATCAAACAACTCTCCAATGTACCACTTACTAACAATGTTCTTTCCGTAGGATATGGAGCTACACCGGTCTCAAAAAGCTCCTCTATTTTGGATACAAGACATGCAGAATAAGTTACATTAGGGGTAGGTGTTAAGAAAAACTGGGTTGATACTGGCACGGGTTCATCCTTAATTTTCCCCGCAAAGCAATAATCTCGGACAGCACCATTGAGCATCAGAAGTGTGGCTTTAAATCCATCGTTATATTCTATGAAATATGCAGATGGATTGTCAACAAGACGATATATTTCTCCATTGCCAATCATATCTTGGGTCCTACCATCTTCATCAGTCAAACCGCATGGCGTATCACTTCTGGAGAGTGCTGCTTCCAACAATTCCATTGACCAACGTCCATCCTTACCAAATTTCCAAACATCTTCTCCATCTATCAACTGCACAGCAGCGACACCTGTTTCCCCACCTTTTCTACGTTCTACCATACACTGCATTGCTTCTAATGCGTGATAGTCCATTGGATCAGAACCACCTACACCGACCATAAGAGCATCTTCAAGTTCGCAGTTATACGGTAAGTCAACATCTGGCAATCGCCAAGTTACTGGTAAAGATGAACCTGCAAGCACACCAAAGTTGAGACGGTAACCATCGTCCACCATCTCCTTTGCTTTTTCAAAACTATAGGATAGGTGTTTATCATTGAAGATAGGCACAGATTTACCATCTTCTTCAAAGACCTTTACACATTCCTTGAAGAATTCATAACGGGGATACAGCACTTGACTCATCTCGTTGTGTGGATAATCACCGTGTTCTCCAATGAGTAAAACCGCATCTACGGCGATCTTATCACCACCACAGCGAAGTGTTTCAGCAATAGTCGGATAGACATTAAAGCCAAATTCTTTTGCTCGGTCTTCGCTTTGATCACCCTCTGGTTTCTGATCAACAAACATAGAAACTACACGCATATTTGGACGATGCCATTTTCCTTCTTTAGGATAACCTACGAGAAAACGGTCTGCAAAGTGTTGTGCATGAGTGAGATAGCGATATATAGTAGTAACCACAGCAATTCGTTTCATAGTGTTATGTCCTCCAGAATGTTGATTCTTCGGTAGCTTTATAGCCAACGTTCAAATGCGGTGTTTCCTGTTTAGTCCCTTCAGAATAAAGACTATCTACACCTGCTGCAACCAATCCCGTTGTCAACAACGTCCGTTCTACTGGATAGGTAGCTTTACCTGTCAAAAACATCTTCTCTATGTTGTTCACAAGAGGAGAAAAGAAGTTTGCCAAAGTAGTTCGTGCAGGCGGCATTGGAAGATACATCTGTGTTGAAAGCACTTCATTGTTAGAACCAATATACGCTGCGAAGTTAAAATCCTGTACCAAACCGTTCATCAAAATCATGGTAGACTTGAGTCCGTCATTATGTTCATACTGATAGGCAATAGGGTCTTTTACAATCTCTTTCATTTCATCTAATGTTGGAAATGGATTGTTAAACCCAGGACGTGATGGGGTAAGTGTATGACTTCGACAAAGTGCAGATTCAAAAAGTTCCTGTGACCAAAGTTCGGAGTGATGAGCATTCCAAAATGCGTCACCGCGATATGCCTGTAACCATTTCACACCACTTTCACCACCTTCGCGCCGTTCAACCATACACTGTAAAGTCTCCAGTGCATGGAAATCATAACTATCCACACCACCATATCCGACACATACTGCTTCCGAAATAGACACATTCAAAGGCATATCAATTGAAGGAGTTCGCCATGTGACAGGCAGTGAAGACCCCGCCATAAATGCGAAATCCATTGATTGAGATATATCATACATCTCTCTCGCCCAATCCCAATTCCATGATAGGTGTTTATCATTAAATACAGGCACACCGCGTCCACTTCGTTCAAACACCTCAACCATCTGCATAAAGTGTTCATAACGTGGATATAGACGTTGTCCCTTATCATTACTCGGATATTCACCGTGTTCTCCGATCAGTAGCACACCATCGACTGCCAATTCCTCGCCACCGAGGGTAAGTGCCTCCGCGATTGTCGGATATCCTTTCATAGTAGGGAAACGTTCTAACCTATCGCTACTTATGTCGTTGTCCTTAACTTGTTCAACATATAGCGATACAAGGTCCATTGGAGGATAATGGTGTTGACTATTCCATCCGTATCCTTCCAAAAATCTATCAACGATGTGCTGTGCGTGCGAGTATTTGTGGTATATAGTTGCTATTGCAGCGATTTTCGGACGTTTATCCATAATGACTTCCTTAAATGTTCCTTTACGGTGATGGTATTAGTGAATCTGTATTTAATGGTCTTTCCATCAAGACAACCGGTGCTTGGCAGCAATCACAATTTCCTGGTGCAACTGTACGAATAAAGCATGTATCGCAATAGTAGTAAAGTTCATGAACAACACCGTCTCGGATTGACATAAAACGGAGTACTTCCAACAATTGTGAATTTGGGAATACCCTACCATTGATTATCAAGTCTTTTTCATGAAGTCTTTTGTCCACAAAAAGTGCTTTCGATAATGATGTGCGTAATAGTGTGAAGTATTTGTCCTTGTCAGTTTTGAAGCCGTATAGATGTTGACGTTCATCATCCAAATCAACATTATAGAGTTCCTTCATCTCTTCAGCTAAACAAAGGATATTACCCTTGAGTTTTACATCCTGCGGTGTTGGTTTTTCAATTGTTGGCTTTGCACCAATCAAAATAAATCCTACGATGATTAATAATGGTATAATCACAAAGTATTTATGCATCATCTACTCCTTCTTTGCCCATCGGTTTGGACCAGGACCCGGTTTATGTTCATCCCGTATCCGCTTAAATTCTTCTGGTGTCGTAACGACATCATTGGGATGCAATTTACTACGTGCCAGAAAACCTGCTTCCGGTTGATAGCCAATAGGTTCCGCAGCGTCCTGATAACGTGAATCAACACTCCATCTGACTTGATTGCTAACATTGGGAATAGAACGATGTGGGGTTAAATTGGTAAGTAGCAGAACACTGCCAAACTTCACAGGAACCACTACTGGGTCAACTTCAGGTAATTCATCATCTGGAATTTCAAGATAGAAACGTTTAGAGGGACGATGTAGGAACACACCATCACGATGTGCATGTGGTATAACTTCCATACAACCGTTTTCTACCGTTGCATCTATCAACGGTATCCAGATAGTCAGTTGCAAAACTGAATCACATTTAGGTTCCATATATCCAGCATCTTGATGCCACGGCACTAAGGTTCTGTCATGGTCTGGAAGTTTAGGGCGAACACGATATGCGGGATGACACATAATCTCCGGACCAACAAGGGATTCAGCAATATCAAGTAGTTTAGGATTCACAAGGAGATTGAAGAGGGATGGTCCTGTGTAAACCCCACTAAAAACTCTCTGGAATACTGATTCAGATTGTTCTGATATTTTTGCTAAACGTGTGTCAAATCCTTCTGTTTTAAATTCAGAATCAATTTCACCATCTGCATAGAGTTGAGCTGCACCTGTGTCAACAACTTCCTCAAACTCTGCAATGAGCGGATTTAAGTCATCAGGTTCAAGTGCGTCTTCTATTAAGAGATAACCATTCTCGTTGAAATCATGGATTTGTGAATCTGATAATGTTTTCATAACACCTCTTATATCTGTACAAGTTCAATTAGGATACCGTCTGGATCTCTCGCACACACGACACCTGCGGCATCAGGTGCGCTTATAGGTTCTGAAAGAAATTCAACCCCTTTCAATTTCAAGTCTTCAACACTCTTCTGAATATCATCAACAATGAATGTAAGCCATCGCACACCTGCGGAAAAAACGTTCTGCGGAGTTGGTGGCGGAAATTCTATATCCATCAATTTGATTAGGGTACTGCCAGCCTTCAATCTTACTTGACGGAATCCTGTTGGGGCAAGTCCAACATCCTGTGCAAGACTCTCAGGAATTTCCAGATCCAGCACAATCTCAAAACCTAATTTGTCGTGATAGAAATCTAATGACTTCTCAAAATCGCTACAAGTTATAGCTATGTCAACTATTTGGTGCGATAAGTTTAACACAATTTATCCTTCCGTAATTACAAAGATTGCTTCACGAAATTGACCAAGTGGACGTAGGTTATAGGTAATGTCTACAGGTACGACTATTCGTCCTGATAAAGATATGTGTTGCGGAATCGGAATAGAAAAATCAACGAATCCGTCTGTCTTCGCTGGAATCGTTGCCTCTTTCGGATCTATACCTATACCCCAGGGCGCGGGAAGAATTGGTTGCACAGTTGCTGTCCGCGGTTCATGTGAATGGTTCGTTATCTCTACGCGCAACTGTGCTGTTCCTCCCTGTACAACTTCCTGTTCATAAGGATAGCAGCGAACCCAATGTTCGTCTATTCCGTAGTTAGCATGATCCCAAGGAAAGAGTTCGGTATAACACTTTTCCCGTTCTGCAAGTGTGCCTAACATAAAGTCTATTTCGCTGTCAGTAAAATCGAATGCTACATCAACATGACAGTTGAATATATGTGTTGGTTTGAGCTCCTGAATTAACCGTAGACATCTCTCGTAACCGACATCTGCACCGAGTAAGTTGCGATTTCCAGAACAGTAATCGTCAATACCTGCCATCGTGAAAGAATCACCCGAAAAGAACATTCGTACGCCGTGTCCTTCCACGAGCAACCCACCATGATAATAGGTTTGACCGGGAAAGTGGTATGCAGTCATTTCAAACTCATTCCACTGCCAAGTATCACCATCACTGGTAACGCGATCCACTCTGGTCATAGCAGGAGAAATACATGGCAACCGATATGCATTTGGATATGTAATGACCTCAGCAACAATGGAATCCGCAATTGTTTCACAAGGAAAAGTCTCTTGAAACTCAGGAATAGCATTTACATGGTCATCATGATAGTGTGTTACCCAAAATTGCGTCACATCAGAAATTTCACCATCTTGTTGCAATTGCTGAATCTGTTTTATCACATTTGGTGAACCACAATCCATAACAAACGCTTCACCGTTTTCAGAGATAATCAACCAAGTTGTGCCGATGTGTCGTAAGAATTCGGGAGGTGGTTTGCCTTCCCGAATTGGCATGTGATGAGTGCATCCTTCAAATTCGGTAAATAGTTTTGGAAAATAGTGACGGAGTGCCGAGATTGACACATATTTGTCGTAACACGTCTCCAACCGTTCATATAGCCCGTCAATTGCCCTATCAGGATTGTCCATAATATTACCGTGCGTGGGGATAAGTGCAGTTGGTGATGTCTGTCGCACCTTTTCAAGACTCTCCTTTAATTCATCTCGCGCACCGAGGAATCCATGGTAGTCTGTGGTCTGTTGTCCCTTCTGTAGACTATAGAGTTCCCAAATCTTACCTTCGTCGTAGATAAGATCCCCTGTAAATGCAAATCGTTGTCCGTCAACATCAATAAGGTATGTAACGCTGCCATCGGTATGTCCTGGTGTTTCAAGGATAGTTACCAATGCTGAACCCCACTCAATCTGGTCACCTTCAGTATATGTATCTGTCACTCGAACAGATTCAGCACGCATCAGATTGTGCGGATGGCAGTTGTAGAGGTGCCACCGGTACTTTGAATCGTTCCAAAAGGTTTCTACCTTCGCAAACCACGATGCCTCATTTGCGGGCACCCCAATATGGACATTATCACCAATTGGACAATTCAGCAAGCTATCACGATGGTGGTGTGTATAGAGAAAATGCTCAGCATTAGTGATACCAAGTTCTGCACAGGTCATATTGAATGTAGGTCCACTTGGATCAATGAGTATCGCCTTGCTATCATTAAGCAAAATACCTGTGTTTACATGTCCGTGATGAACGTACAAGTTTTCACTGAGTTGTGTATAGTCTAATTTCATAAGTTAATCTCAAACGAATTTATTATTCTAACGTGAGTTCGGTATAAAAAAATGATGTGCTTCTTTTCCTGAATATCACCTTAATAACAACGGTAGGTGCGGTTTCCTAACCGCACAGCACGCAAAAATTCGTTTTCCCGAACTCACTTATTCTACTGGCTTAAGTCTCTTAGCATGCGATCCATCTTTTTCAATCGCAACTATCTGTGTTCTTCCACCAGATGCCTCTCATTGTCCTTAACCATATAAAAAGCGTTACTTTTTAATCGAATCATATCTTACTTTACCTCCTTTTCAATGATTGCCATGCTGATTCTACCGACCCGACGACCACCTTGTGAATGTACTTTCTTCCACTTCCCTATCTTGTGTTCCGAACCCGAAAATGTCATGATCGCAAAATCACGCATTTCATCTTCATGACGTTCTATTTCATCTTTGATTCCAAAAAACCTTAGGAATGCTGGAGGTTGGTTAAGCCCAAGACTATCCTCAGATTCGAACTCACCCCAATTAGTGTATGTGACTGGTTCTCCGTTCTCCCACATCCATTTCCCTTCCTCCGCAGTGTCCGTAATTCCAATCCAATAATTATCTGCACCATAAGCAGCTTCAAGCCAAACTTGTTCATGCAAATTTGTTACTGTCACCAGATATGCATTTTCTTTTTCTGCCTGAATTTGTGCATCAGTCCTATCATTACATATAATTTTCTTATAAGCATGTCCATTTAAGGGATTAATTATCCACATTCCTGATATATCAGATACCTTCTGGCTTCGATTGCGTTCATTTTGTACCGGTTCTGGTGGTGGTTCGGAAAAATCCGCTGGATTTCCATTCAACGTCAATACCCGTGTAACAGGTTCACCTGGGGTATAGAGAAAGGGATCAATTTCCGCGGAAAGACCACGGTAGTTTAGTGATAGTGTATACACGCCATAAGAATATATAGGAATTTCAAAGTACCCTTCTGCATTAGTCTCAATGAAACGACTGAATGAACTATTGTATTTCCTATTTAAAGAAATAAATGCAGTGGTGACATTGAGTGTTACATCTGTAAGCGGATCACCATTCTTGAATACGATTCTACATCGTTTGTTCAATAGATTACGAGTAACAACTTCTACATTATTGATACTTGTGCCATGTGTAATGTTAAATGGAAATGAGACGTATGGAGAATAAGCATTGTTGTATAACATCACTTTACCAATTTTGATAGATTCTATACTTATATTCTTTTCAAGAAACCTGAGTTGAACTTCGCTTGAAGGCGCATTTGATAATATGAACCGTCCTTTAGTATCAGTTTTCGATTTTGAGTTTGATAGAAGTAAAGTTAGACCAACAATTGGTTCCCCATTTTGATTGATAACCCGACCAGATAACGTTGACTGTTCATTTTGTGCTATACTGTGTTTAGTGGAAAGTTGTCCCATCATAATTAACACTGATGTGATAAGTAATAATTGAACTAAAAAACTTATACGTGTCATTTCTTAATTCTCCATTTAATGCAGTAAGAATTTCAATCAGCAACATATACTAAAACAAGATTTAGTATATGTCTTTTTCTAAAATTGCATTCTTAACCATCTGTTTAATCGGGTTCGTGTGGTCTATTGCCATCCATTTTTTTGTTGAAAAAATAAGTGCAATTGGAATTTCTTTACTGCTGTCTAACTGATTATCTGGTTTGCCGGAGGCTCCCCAATTGGTATATGTGAGAGGTTCACCACTAATCCACTTCCAAGTATTATCTTTTGTTGGAGGATGCAGTCCAATCCAATAGAATTTTCTTTCATTAAATGTTGACTCAATCCACTTCTGCTCCGCTTCGTCGTTAATTGCAATGAGATAAGCATTTTCTTCTTCTGCTTTCGCTTTCGCATCTTCCCAACTTTTACATGCAATTTGTTTATATGCGTGGTTATTATCAGGATTCACTATCCACATAGCTTGTCCTGCTCTGAGTCTTTCAGTTCGATTTATGCGGTGTTCTTCAAGACCTTTAAGCCTTAAAATAAGATTTTCTATACTTTGTCCTTTTTTCACTTTAAACCATTTTGTTTTCGCTGTTATCCCATCATATTTTACTACCACAGAACCTTCTGGATCATCTCCAATAGTATATGACACAAAATAACCTTCTGCGTCAGTTATTATATCTCTTGATGAACTTCCACCGCCACCTCCTGAACTAAAGAAAAAGAAATCTCTGTCTATTCTCCTACGCTTAATTGTCAGATAAATCTCCGTATTTCTAAGTGGTGTTCCATCTTCTAACAATACTTGACCACTAATATGTCTCGGTTGCTTTATGACTGTAACTACCACGTTCTCAAGATGTTCACCTGGGGCGAATTTTATCCTTGGTTTACCAGACCACGTTGGAGCATTCCGTTTGAACGCTGTCGAAACAACTGTTATGTCTCCGAATTTGATCGATTTTATACCGTAGCCAGAACCGTGTTCAGGATATACTATTAACCTTGATGTAACAGGATCAATATTATCCATTCTGAATTGTCCATCTTTATCGGTCACTGCCATTGACCACGAAGATACTGGTGATAGTACACCCATCTCCATTCCCCCACTAATTTTCACAGGTTTAACAGCGAGTTTTAGATCTGGAATAGGTTTCCCGTCTTTATCTATGACACGTCCAGAAATGCTTGATGAGTTATTCTGTGCATTTATTATCGTTGTAGAAGCGAGGATGAATGATAAACTGATTACCAAGATAGTAATAAGTGATTCTCTGCCATGAAATTGGTTCATAACTTTGTCTCCTTATCTATCAAAGAGGTGTGATTATCTAATACCATTTCTATATGATAACAGGACATTATTTCGTAGGTCGGGTAGAAGCGGTAGCGAAACCCGACTTTTATAGTGTCCTGTCGGGTTTCGTTCCTCAACCCATAGGTGTCAACTTAAGTATTTTCTGCCTTTTGTAGAAGTTCTAATGTTGTGTTTTTTCCTTGATTTCGTATCCTTTTCTCACTTTCTAATAAAGTTCGTTTTATTTCTTCAAGAGTTTTTCGTAGTGCGGTTTTGGATTTACCCAAACTGATTGTGATTTGGCGCGCATATAGATTGATGAGTTTTGCTGTTTTGATGATATTGTGGTGTATACATCGCCACCCAGTTGCTATCATAATCCAGTGTCTTAGGAGTTGTGTGATAAGTTTGGCATATACCTCACATAAAATACTATATGGTTTTTCTCTGCGTGATTTGTTTACGCTTCCGATACTTTTGAAGCATTTAAACATGAGTTCAACTTGCCATCGAATACGAATGATTGCCGCAATCTGTTCTACGGATAGCTGTGTTGCGCCAACATTTGTAATAAAAATATACCACGCAGCGTGTTTTAGGCGTTCTTTTGATGGAGTGACCCCTCTTCGATGCGCATCGCGCCTGATGGCACGACGATGGCTGTTTGCTTGTTTTTCAGAAAGGCGTAATGCGACAAGTCGTATAGAAAGTTTCTTAGTGGCACCGATTAGGCAGTTCAAATCTATGGTGTCTGAAGTTTCTGAAATAAGGCGTTCTGTCAAGCAAAGAGGTTCTCCAAGTTCATCAAATAGCTTACATTTAGCTTTGAACTTTGATATCCAAAAGATACCCATTTGTGTCATTTTATCAAAAGCATCCAATGAAAAATAACCGAGGTCTGCCAGACACAAACTCCCTTCAGGCAATGGCGAAAACTGTTCTGCAGCCTTAGTATCAGGTGTGACACCATCAGTCAGATCAAAGTGATGAAAAGTGCCTGTTAAAACATCAAAACAAAGTTAGAGTTTCAAAGAGGATTTAGGGCGTTTGCTCTTGTTGCGTGGACCTTCATGTATTGTGTGAAGTTCATCTGGCAGTGCGATCCAAGTGCTGTCTTGTATATATACACCCGTGAACTGATCTAACATCGGAAGATATTGCGCCCTCACCGTCAACGCTTGTGTCGCTGCCACTTCAAGTGTTGACTTGAGTATCTCAGCATTTTCAGGTGTCATCCGTTTTGCGATCGCTTGTCGAGAAATATGAACACCCAAATCTTGTGCTGTATTAGCGAGATCCGCATAACTCGCATCAGGTTTTTCGAACCGCCCACATACAAGTGTCTGAATGAAGAGATTATAGGGGAGTTTACGGGTTCTTTGGACAATCCCTAACTCCTGAACCTTTTGATTGACTGACGAATGAAAGAGTTCTTGCATGATGTTAGAAACTTGTGCTACTATGGACATTGAAACACCTCTTTGTAAAATAAAATAGTATATTTTACATGATGCAAAAGGTGTTTCATTTTTGCAACACTTTTAATCGCGAAAAACAACTTTAATCTTTCTAAAGTTGACACCTATGGGTTTCGTTCCTCAACCCGACCTACAGGACATTACGACAATTTGTCAATTAGAAATGGTATAAGGATACAACAATTGTAGTACGAAAGGAGTTTAAATTGAATGATGTTTTTCTTCATAGGCATGTATCACTGTGCCAAGTGTATCAAGAAGTTCATAGAGTGGGTGTTTTTCATTTGTTCCCACTTCATCAATCAATTCGTTTAGGGTTTCAATAGCTTTGTCGTATTCTTCCTCATTACGAATTGAAAATAGTGGTTGTACAACATACCAATGTTGTCGGAAATCTCTATCTTTGATATTCATTTTATATGTGGTGCAACCACCATAATGGGATGACTACTCTTCAGCGAACTGCGGTCTACCAAGAGCATCTGTTCTACCTTGCCGTTTATAGTTTGGCAAGTTTCCATCTGCATCTGCTAAGAGCCGTTCATGTGCCAATGCAATCCTATCTGCACCCTTTTCCGATATATTATTCTGACATGTAGGATCTGCTTCAAGATCAAACAGACGCATACCACTATTGAGATCAACACTTGAGAAATACCAACTTTTCGCGTCTTTATACCATACTGAATTGACATAACGACAGGTGAGATATTCCCGCGAGTTAAATCCGCTTTTGCCTTCAACCAGTGGCAGTAGACTCTGTCCCTGAATTTCACCAGCAGGTTCAACTTGGCTTGCTGCCATGACAGTAGCCGGAACATCCAGCGTATAAACAAATTCCTCACACTTTGTGCCAGCACCAGCACCCGATGGATGCCTAACAAGGAGCGGTATATCCATCGTACCAGGATACATGAAGTTAGCAGGTTTCCCTGTGGCTTTATCAGGATTCTCTGCAAAGTTTGTACCATGGTCACTTAGGAACATAATTAACGTGTTATCCTTTAATCCGAGTCGATCAATCGTATCTACTAATCTACCAAACCAAGTATCTACAAGGGTGACTAAGCCCGCGTAGTTTGCTCTAACACTTGGTAAACGATTTTCAAGTTCTTCATCTTTGAGCGAACCGTAAGGTAGATTTAGACAGATCGGTTCGCGATCTTCCCGACTACCATATAGATCATAGTAGTGGATAGGTGCTTCCCAAGTTTCATGCGGAGTAAATCCATCAATATACAGATAGAAAGGTGTATTATTGTGATTATGTTCAATAAACTCAATTCCTGCACGGAACAACCTCGCTGTAGGCCAATTTTCCTCTTCACGTTCAGGTTGGACATTTACAATATGAGATTTCACTCGGTTTGGATTACCCCGATATCTGGCAACTTGTGAAGGATCAGCATGGGCACCACCTCTATATCTATCTTCTGCTTGTCCACGCACAAACTGCCACTGTTGGAAACCTCTTGTGAAGTTCATTCCCGGTACAAAGTAGTGTGGTACATCAGCAAAAAAGCCAGTATGATACCCGTTACGTACAAGAGACTCAGCGATTGCGGGTTCATCTGAAGACATTGGCTGCCATCCAGGTGTATAGACATTATCCCACGGTACAGGATTATACGAACTAATAGGATAGACACGTCTACCTGTATGCAGGGTGCGACGTGTGGGAATTGTTGGCAAGACTTCGGGGTGTGCATTGGTAAATGTTACACCCTGTTCAGCAAACTGTGCTAAATTCGGTGTGTGAACCCAATCGTTTCCATAAGGACCGAGATATGCTGTACGAAGTGTATCTGAAACAACGACGACAATGTTCCAACTCATAAATATCCTCCAATAATAAGTTAAAATAATCTTAATTTTTTACAACAAAGTTATACTGTATAATCAAAAACCAGAACATCTTCAACAAGTGGACGGATGGACTCCCCTGCAACTTTTTGGTGAAAAGGATGCGGAAGATATGCATCCCGCGCTGCTTCATCTTTAAATCGTACGATAAATCCGTAACTATACCCTTGGCTCTTTCCTTCGGGACTGTTATTAGTGCCAGCAGTAATAGATTCAATACCCGGAATTTCATCAGCCATTGCCAACAAAGCATCAGGTAAGGCATCTATTTGAGCAGATGTGACATCCGATTTCAACTTAAGCAACACAATATGTTCAACCATATACAGACTCCTATTTTATATGTGAATTAATAATGTTTGAGTGGAATAGATCGAGGGATTTGGTGTATACTATTAGTATTACACAACTTCTATATTTAAACAAGATATTTGTCTGTAGTTTATATTGTAGTTCAGGTAGCGCGAAGCGACACCCATAAGCGTCAATTTAAGGAGGAGATGCGTTTGTAGTCGCGCAATTCATTGCGCCTCTTACATTCCGTAGGGGCGAGGTTTCCTCGCCCGCATTCTTATACCATTTCTAAATAATAACTTCTCCTGAAGAAAGAACGCGTTTGTAGTCGCGCAATTCATTGCGCCTCTTAATTCTTAAAATAGTTTGAGACATACCGAACAGATAACAACTTTGGTTTTCTCACACGATGGCACAATACTCGCAAGCGGAAGTGCAGATGGAACAGTTCTTCTATGGGATTGGGAAACTATCATCACTAAGGCAAGGAATACACAGGAGATAAACCGTTGAAAACAAAAAAATTCTTTTATATAATTTTGCTGATGATAGTTACGATATACTCATCCAGTGTTGCACAAGACAACACACAAGTCGGTCTACCTGAAGGTGCAATCGCACGTCTCGGCAAAGGTAGGATTAGTGTGATGCGATTCTCTCCAGATGGCACACGTCTTGCTGTAGGAACATCTGTCGGAGTATGGTTATACGATGTGAAAACCGGTGATGCAAAGGCACTAATCCCTTCAAGAACAAGACAAGTAGATAAGAAAATCAAAAATATATATGGTGAACATGATTGGATTGGGGATTCAGTATCCTATGTGAACTGTTTAGCATTTTCTCCAGATAATCGCATACTTGCAGTAGGAGAAATGGATAACTTTGCTGTTCAATTATGGGATCTTGAGACCGGTATGGAGAAATTAACATTACCAGCAACTCACGCACATAATAACGCAGATGCGATTGCCTTTTCAAAGGATAGTAAAACACTTATTTTACCACATCGTTTTGGGGATATTATCCATCGGGATGTTGAGACCGGTAACAGAAGTGCCTTCTTAAATAATTCACCAGATCATTCTTCTGATAGATTAGCAATTACCAAAGATGGAAAAACCTTTGTCAGTGGTGATCCAAAAGATGGAGAAATCCGTTTATGGGATGCTTATACGGGTCGTCAACTTACTCTCTTTAAAGCAGTAACCCCATTTTCCGCTCACTCACAACATGAACCCAAACCACAGAAAGGGGTTAAAGTACTTGCATTGTCACCGGATGGTAAAACAGTCGCAAGTGCACATGATGACAGCACTGTTCGTCTGTGGAATATCCCATCCAGTACGGAAACTGCAACCTTAAGGGGACATAAGGAAAGAGTCAACGCAATTGAATTCTCACCAGACAGTAAAATTCTTGTTAGTGGCAGTAATGATGAAACAATACTATTGTGGGATGTTGAAAAAAGAGAAATAATAACAACACTTACAGGACATAATGGAAGTGTCCAAGCAGTTACGTTCTCTCCGAATGGAGAAATCCTTGCAAGTGGCAGCACTGATGGCACAATCCGCTTTTGGGATGTGAAAACAACACAGGAAACGTCCATCTTTGCATCTGGACATACGACAGACATTATATCGGTGGCATTTACAGAGAATGATAAAATGTTAGCTACAGCTGTGGAAAATGGTACAGTTGAAATTTGGAATTTAAAAACCAGAAAATTGCTACCAAAACCGTCAATCGCATATCACGATAAAACAGAAGCATCCGCATTTTCCCAAGATGCCAGAATGTTTGTCAGCCATGGTTCAGATTCTATCGTGCGTTCTAATGAAGGTGGTATAAGTACATCTTGGAAACCAAAGGGTGAAACGCGAATATGGGTACTACCAACCGGTGATGAACTTTTGACACTTCAGGAAAATGCTGAATCAATTGCATTCTCTCCTGATAATAAATTACTTGCCATCTATATCGATTCTCCTGATATAAAAGGTATTCGTATCTTAGAAACAGACACATGGGAGGAATTATTTTTCATTAAAAGAAGAATACCATTTTCTGATAATTTGCTTTTCTCACCGGACAGCAAACTTCTTGCTTCGTACGGTACTCATACTAAAACAATGGTGTGGGATGTTACAACAGAGACAGAAATCACACCACCGAATATCAAGCATGCTTCAGGTTTAGCATTCTCACCCGATAGTACCATCCTTGCAAATGGAAACCATGAAGAGATTGTATTATGGACTATTACACCAGCAGGATTGCAGGAATTAGGACCAATTAACAATAGCAGAAGAGCGTTCAGCAAAGGAATGGTCTTCTCTCCTGATGGAAAAACGTTGATAGATTCTGCATCTGGAGGTAGGAATGATGTTATCCGATTATGGGATGTTGAGACTGGACTTAAATTAGACACTTTTTCAGGACACGCATGGTCAATTCCATCGCTTGTATTTTCACACGATGTTAAAACACTCGTAAGCGGAAGTGGAGATGGAACAGTGCTGCTATGGGATTGGGAAAAAATATTAAAGAAGGCAGGTAAAAAATAATGATTTTTATCAAAGTTAAATATATCAACAATCAACTAATAACAAACATGATTCTACTTATAGTGTTCTGCATTTTTAGCGGGATGTTAGGATGTGAAAGTGAATCTCCAATACAAACTGAACCAGTTGAATCTGTCACTGTAGATTTAGGTGAACTCACAGGCACTGTCCAGCCAACAGAATCATTAGTGGTTCTTCAAAGAAACGGTGTAGATTTCCGTTCTACGATAGCAGATGACGAAGGTAAATGGAAAATGTCTGAACTTCCGAAAGGCAACTATAGTCTTTATGTCGTTGCAAGTGGTTATTTCACTGATATATCACGAAGCAACATCACCGTGGAAGTAGGTGAGTCTTTTGATGTAGGAACGATTGCATTAAGACCACATACTGAAGCTGCCACAATCATTGGTAAGGTAATTAATACAGATGGAGAACCGATTCCTAATTCAGAAATAAACATTATCTGTGTAACAGGTATATGTGCTCCGGTCAAAGGGAGTTCTGATTCCGATGGTAACTTCTCAATCCAACTCTGGTCAGGATTAGCTGGCAAAGTTAATATCAAAACACAAGATTATCGTCCCACTTCTATCCGTGTCAAGGAATTACCTCCCAGACAAATCTTTGATTTAGAGACCGTAATTCTTGAGAGAAAATAAGTAGGAAAACCTATGAAAACTAAAATCCTCAATATCATCACGTTTCTATTGATGTCGTGTATATCCACATATCTTTATGCACAAAACAACACACAAGTCGGTCTACCTGAAGGTGCTATTGCACGTCTTGGTAAGGGTGGTATCAATATAATGCGGTTTTCACCTGATGGCAGGTATCTCGCAGTGGGAACTGATGTTGCGGTTTGGTTATATGATGTGCCTGATGGTAAAGAAACCGCTTTGTTCACTGGTCAAGGTGGACAAGTAAATGCTCTTGCCTTTTCAAATAATGGAAAAATGCTTGCAAGCAGTGGTGAAGGCAATCCTGTAATACAGTTATGGAATCTGGACACACGAAACAAACTTAATTCAATTGGATTAACTCAACGACGCGACTCAATCGCATCATTAGCATTCCATGGATCCACGCTAATAAGTCTGGAAAGAAGAGGCAAAGTTATATATTGGGACGCAAGTACTGGTAAAGAACTATCGGAGTCTGGAAATATAGTACAATTCAAAGCAGCAGCATTTTCAGATAATGGAAGTCTCTTTGCAATTGGAGCAAATGATAGCAAAATTCATCTGTGGGACGCTACATCTGGAAGCCGAAAAAGAACAATTATTGGACATGCAAGCCTATTTAGAAAACAGGACAAAGATATTCTTGCATTGGCATTCTCACCTGATGGTGAAATACTGGCAAGTGGCAGTGAAGACAAAACTGTACAATTGTGGAATACACAGACTTACACAAAGATAGGCACACTCAGAAAACATGACGAATGGATAACCGCAATTGCATTCTCAGATGATATAAGGACACTTGCTACTGGCGATACAAGCGGCGAAATAAAACTCTGGGATATAGCAACCAGAAAGGTACGTACGACTCTAAAGGGACATAAAAATACAATTAACGCGCTAACATTTGCACCAGATGGAATGTCTGAATATAGTGGATGCCTTGCAAGTGGTAGTGCAGACGGAACTATTCGGCTTTGGAATCCATATACTGGCAAAGAATTGATTACATTGACTACAGGACATGCAGAATGGGTAAAAACTATAGCATTTTCTGAAAATGATACCTTCTTAGCAAGTGCTGTGTATAACGGGGTAATAGAAAAATGGAATCTTACGACTTTTGAAAAAATAGATTCCTTTACTGCTGGTCAAAGCGATATATTTGGTATTATAACGTTGTCATCCGATGCAAAGTTCTTTGCTGGTAATCGCGGTGATGCTATGGTAGTGTTCAATTCATTAGGATATGGAACCCATATTAGAGGAGGTGGTAATAGAGACCTTCAAGTATGGGATATGTCTACAGGTAAAGAATTTCCCGTACCTGCAATGCAGCGCGGTCCAAGAACTGCAGCACCTATATTTTCTCCTGATAACAATCTACTGGCAGCGAGTGTCTTCCGCACAATTCGTGTATGGCATAGAGAATCTGGTACGGAACTATTTCAACTAAATTCGCATATTCCGTTGTTCAGAGGACAGATGCAGTTTTCACCTGATGGACAAAAGTTCGCTGCACTTCCATCTCATAACAAACTTCAAGTATGGGATGTAACAACACAGAACAACATCACTCCTTCCAACATGAAACCAGCAGAAGTATTTGCATTTTCCCCAGACAATTCCACCATTGCTACAGCAAGTCCTGTTGATATGCACTTATGGCATTTGAACGCAGCACCAGAAGATGTCCACACCCCGATAGATGCAAAATTATTGGGTTTAGACAAATCATTGGTTTTTTCACCTGATGGAAAAACCCTTGTTGGAACATCACGTAGGAATCTAATGTTGATTGATGTTGAAACAGGAAATCAATTGACGCTTCCCACAGGACATACGGAACCAATTGAAGCAATCGTATTTTCTCATAACGGAAAAACGCTTGCTACAGCAAGCGTTGACGGTACAATCTTACTTTGGGATTGGGATAAAATCTCTGGAAAATAGTTTTTCTCTTTTATACCACTAATAGATGATGCATGCCCCACCAGCACAGACACTGCCTGCCTTCTGTGTGACATCACCGGCTGTACCTGATGCTTCTCCGGATTCAAATTCTGCAATAAGTGATACGGTTTTCTCTGACGGTTGTAATATGTTCAATTGTAAGGAGTCGTTCGCTGTGAAGGTTGGTGTACAACCTGAGAATGCTACCGTGATAAATAGAACACTCAAGAGAATCAGCATAGGTATGTTTATGTTTGCCATGATACTATACCTCGACTTTCTGTAGATTAACTTGGTCAAGCGAAGTTATACCTAATTCAAGGCTACCTGCTGTGACGATATGATTTGCATATTTTGATATAGGTGTCAATCCCAATTCTTCACGTTTTTGGTTTACTGTCTGCAGAATCAAGACATCAAGAACAACGGGGTCTGCACTTATGAACATTCCCCCGAATTGCCATGAACTATCTGCGTGATATGTTGGACCTTTGTCATAAGATGCAAGCAACCCGTCTACGATGTTTAAGACAACCTTATCTTTCAAGACTTTGTTCTCAAAAATCTCGGCAATAGCAGGATTACAATATAAGGGTCTGCCATGGAATCTACGGGTGTTATCAACACTACCGAAAGCCATGTTCTTTAGACACCCACTGATACCTGACATGTCGTGTTGTTTCAAAACAGGAACATTGATTACCACATCAACCATTTCTGTAACAATCCGTGAATAACGTGAACGGGTGCTTTCGTTTTCGCGTCTGGCAGTGCTGTCTTTTTCAGTTTCATAGAAAACTTCATCATCATATCCAATATCTTCCATATCTGAAGCGAGTGTGCGTACATCTCCTTCGTCAGATTTAATTGGATAACCAGCATTGAGTAAGTGCGATTCAAACCTATCCCAAATAATAATCTGTTTTCTAAGTACTCCTGCACTAAATAAACTATCAATAATTTTGTTTACGATTGCCGAATGCGTGCTTAACTTTGATCCGGAAAGTGGATTAATTTTGATACCAACAATATGGTCTGGTAGAACGAAGTCTCTCCACGCTTCTTTTGCAGTATCGCGACCTGTTAGTTTCATCATTGACTGGTCTAACATCTCACCGACAACATCTTCATTAAGTCTATCATCCTCCCATACCTGTTTACCTAATGCTTCAACAGCCGGTGTCTGATTTGCTTTATCTTCTGGTGTGGTAAGAACCCTTCCGCCACCGATCTGTGCGAATGCAGGTAGGGCACTAAGTGCCACACCACCAATCGCACCAATACTGGTTAGGAATTGTCGGCGGTTATATTTGTCTCGATTACGTACAGTTTCTTCACAGTCAGAGATGATGTTTTGTATAACTTCGTCATTTGGTTTCATTAGAGTCTACCTAATTCCGTTATTATTGTTGATGTTGGTACACGTTCAGCTGGAGCATCAAGAGATATCCATGCAACAGTTCCTTCTTGTGAGATGATGTAAGATGCTGGTCTTGCTATTGATGTGTTTATTTGATCAAGGACATTGTATGCGTTAATTGCATCTTTTTTACTATCAGCGAGTACTGGATATGTGAGTCCTTCATTCTCAACCGTTCCTTTTGTTAAAGAGACGTTTTCAGAACTGATTGCAAACAGTTCAGCACCAGCAGCTTTGATTTTTTCATAGTTATCTTGCAACTCACCGAGTTGCGTAGTGCAGAGTGTTCAGCCACCAGTCCGATAAAAGACAATTACAACCTTTTTGTCACTTCCGATATAATCTGAAAGAGCATACATGTCACCGTTTCCATCTGGCAACTCAAAATCTGGTGCTTTAGTGCCAACTAACAATCCTTCACCTGGGACTATGCTATCTGATAGTTTTGTCAGTGTGATAGTATCTAATGATGTAGTTTCTCCATCAATGATGTTTACAACCTGTTCTGTGGTTTGATAACCTTCAGCAGAAATTTTTAGTGTGTATTCTCCTACTGGAATCTCATCAAACTCGTTAATCTCTTCACTTACCGAATGCTGCATCAGTTGTCCATCTTTAATTAAACGTAGATGGATTGATACATCATCAATTTTTTCTACATCTACTCGGAGAGTACCCATTTGTGTGTCTTTACCGTCAACATCGACTGGATTGTCAGATGTGCCACAACCGAATGCACACAATAGAATAAAAACACTTGCGATGAATATCTGTTTTTGTATCATATAATATATACTCCATTGTTTAGGTTTTCTTTATAGTAAAATTCGTAATTCCTTGGACACTTTGGTAGGTTCGGTTTCCTAACCGAACCATTAGCGTCAATTTAAGGAGAAACGCGTTTGTAGTCGCGCAATTCATTGCGCCTCTTACATTCGTAGGGGCGAGGTTTCCTCGCCCGTCTCCACTTCTTACATTCTCGTAGGGGCGAGGTCGCCTCACCCGCATGCCCACATACAGTCCTAAAGCCCCAGATGAAGATTAATTTATTAATCGGGTAATTTTTGATTTCCCACATTATGTAGGCGCGCTTTGATGAAGATTAGGTAAATATTTCGGTAATTCTAATTATCCCTAAACCGGTAGGTGCGGTTTCCTAACCGCACTGGAGTTTTCTCCAAAATTACCGAATTAATAAATTAATCTTCATGTAAGCGCGCTGGACGAGGCTATAATATCAAATTACCTAATTTATTTTTTAATCTTCATGAGGGGCGAAAGGTGTATCATAAGTACTAACGTTCCTCGCTAAATTGACGCTTATGGAGCGGTTTCCTAACCGCTCCTACCGTTTTGTGCATAAGTCCTGCTTTTATTCTTAAAGTTTGCTCAATTCAGCAATAATGTCAGCAGTTGGGACACGATGACCAACTTCGTTAACCACTGTCCACGCTACTTTACCGTCTTGATTTATGATAAAGGATGATGGACGTGCAATATGTTTATTGAATGGATCTACGACGTTATAGTCTCCAATCGTCTCTTTGCTACTATCGGATAGCACAGGAAATTTGAGTCCTGCTTTGTCAACAGTTGCTTTTATTGCATTTATATTATCCGAACTGATAGCGATAAGTTCTGTACCAGTTGCTTTAATCTTATCGTAATTTCTTTGCAACTCACCGAGCTGCTCAACACAGAATGGTCACCATCCACCTCTATAAAACACAACTACAACATTCTTATCTGGTATGTAATCTGTGAGTGCCTGCTCATTTTCATTGCTATCAGGCAACTGAAATACTGGTGCTTGACTGCCAACGCTTAACCCTTGTCCAGGGTCCAATATGACAGGTTCGGGTATAGCCGTAAGTTCTACATCTAACTCGAAGGTTTTGTCAGCAGCTATTTTGTCAACAGCAACTTCGTAATCTTCGTAACCTTCATGTGCGACAGTCAAAGTAAATGCTTGGTCAACGGGTAAATTTTCAAATGTGAATATCCCTTGATTATTTGTTAATGCTTCGTATTCTTCCCCTTCATTATCGGAAAGTTGCACAAGCACATCGGATAGGGGATCCCCGGTTTTCATATCTGTCAATACACCGCGCAGATGGGATACTGGTTCTGCCAACATATCTAAAGTAACTTTATCCAATGAAACAGTATCTTCTGGTATGACGGTTACATCTAATTCTGTCGTATTATATCCCTTTGCAGAAATTTGTATTGTGTAATCCCCTTGTTCTAACTCAGCAAACTCATAACTGTCATCGGTTTCGGTCTGGGCAACAAGTTGTCCATCCTTTAACAAGCGCACCTGAATTTTCACACCGTCTATTGATTGCACTTCACCTTGTAGAGTGCCTGTTTCCATCATTACTACATCAACTTTTTCATCTGGGTCTTCTGATGAACCACAATTTAATCCCGTCAGTAGTATTAATGACAATGTGAAGAGTGTCAGTAACTGTTTCATGATTATGTTCCTTTTATGTAATGTTTACTTCATTTTTTATAGTGAGTTTACAAAATTCTCACGATTTCTTGAAAAAGTGTGACTAAAATTTCATAATTTTCGGGTTGCTGGCGCGCTTACATGAAGGTTAATTTATTCTTTCGGTAATATTAATTTTCCAATACCTGTAAGCGCGCTGGGCTTCAATACTGAATTACCGAATTTATTTTTTAATCTTCATGAAACCGCACCCACTTCTGTCCGAACCAGGATTAGCAGGATTATAGGATTACCAGGATTAGGAGGTGGAACTATAGATACCTTTTCAAAGGATGGAAGGTTATCTTTCGCAAACGAACATTGGAATACCATTTTCTTATCCTGAAAATCCTGGTTCAGACAAAAAGAAAATCCCAGTTCAGCCAATCCTTCACCTCCGGGGTAGGCGCGCTTTGCAAGCGCGCTGGACTTCAATACTAAATTACCGAAATATTTCCTTAATCTTCATCAAAGCGCGCCTACCACTTCTACGTAAGTTGCGCAACTACAAACTCACATTATTTTGCAACTATTGAGATACACGGTGTTTAATTGTACCCCAAGTTGTGGTAAGTTTTCCTTTCGGTTCAACATCGGTTACACTCACAAGTCCGTCATTCATTATTCCATTTAAATCTGCTTCACTTAATGCGACATTGTAAAGTGCGACTTCGTCAATGATTCCTGCGGTATACCGGTCAAAGTGTCGTCCGATATGGAATACACCATCGGCAGTACCATACCCATCGTCAGTGTTGAAATCAAGTTCGGCTTCCATTGTGCCATCAATCCAAATAGATGCTTTACCTGAATCAGTGTCAGCAACTCCAGCAATAAAGTGCCACTGGTCATCACCGATTTCTGTTGTGCTTTGCGGTCTAAAACTTGTATTTGCACTATCTCGAAGAAAGAATGTTACCTTGTTATCTCCACCGCCGTTCCAGAGTAGATACCAAGGTGTTGCCTGTGAAGTGTCCTCATAGTTTTTTCCAGCAAGCGAACCACCAACCTTTGTTCCTTTGAAATGAAGTGTAACTGAAAATGACGTGCCTGCTTCAAAAGCAACGGTATTTGAATGAGCGACTTCAATCCAGTCATCTGTTCCATCAAATTGAAGTGCTTTTCCAAATTTTCCATCCACCCAGGTTGCACCGTGGATTGTACCATCATTCCCGTTTCCTGTGGAATCTGCTGCCACAGTTCCTTCACCATTGTCAAAAAGCCATAGACCGGTTATATTTTCAAATCCATATTCTGCCTGCGTGTGTGTCAATGAAAATACAAAGATACCAATAAAAATCAACAGAGCAATCCCAACATATTTTATTATATTCATATAAATATCTCCTTAAATTCTATTTACTATAACGTTTGATATTTCCCCATGTTGTTGTAAGTTTCCCAACAGCATCCACAGCTGCGGCTTCTTCCAAACCAACATTCATAATAAGATCCATATCGTCCTCACTCAATGCAACATTGAAGATTCCAACATCGTCAATAATACCATTAGTGTATCTGTCAAAATGTCGTGCGATGTGGAAAACACTCTCATTTGTTCCATAGCCTTCATCTGTATTGAGTACGCCCTCACTATTCTTTTCGCCATCTACCCATAATGAGATCTTCTTTGCATCAGCATCTGCGATGGCAGCAATAAAATGCCACTTTTCATCAGAAACATCCACAGTGCTATCAATTCTGGAGTTTGCGTCAGCAGATGTGCGTAAATAGAAAGATACTTTCTGATTTCCTCCACCGTTCCACAACAGATACCAAGGTTTAACTTGTGATGTGTCCTCATAACCTTTTCCAACAAGTGAACCCCCTACTGCAGAACCATTGTAATGAAGCGTAATTGAAAATGACTCGCCTTTTTTAAAGGCAACTGTATCTGAATGTTGGACTTCTACCCAATCATCCGTTCCATCAAATTCGAGTGCTTTCCCGAATTGACCATCGACCCATTTAGCACCGCCATTGATTTTTCCGTCATTTCCGTTTCCAGACGAATCTTCTGCTGTGTTACCATTTCCTTCGTTGAATAACCACATTCCCATAATATTGTCTGCATCAAGCGCAGCACCAACCGATGGAATAGTAAGACAGAGTGCGATTAATATCATCATACATATTCGCATTAATTTCATGATTTCCTCCTTATAGATTAATACTTTTGATAGTGTATCATGTAGATGTTGTATAGTCAAATGAAATTGAATGTCCGAGGCGCGTGAATTGCGCGACTACGAATGCGTTTTTTGTTTGAACCAAGATTTTCATGAAGATTAATTTATCTGATATTTCTCAAAAGTTGTCATAAATCAATAATTATCAAGGTTCTTTCGGTTTTAATTCATGAAAATGCGCCATGATTGCAACTAACATCTGTCTTTGACCCGTGAGTTGTAATTGTATTTGATGAAATGTGCGACGCTCTAAAATGCTCACCTGCAACAACATCAGGTAGCTCATCACTTTTATGCCGAGACCCGCATACGCCCCTTGTGTGCTTTCTAAACTCATAGCCGACAAGTGCAAACTGGATTTCAACTATCGCCAAAAATGTTCAATCCCGTGGTGTTGAGACCAAATCTTGAGTGCTTCACAGATGCGTAGCGGTTTACCGAAGACCAAAAGTGTTCGTGTCTTTCCCATATCCAAAAAGAACAACACAATACACTTACCAAATGTTGCGCTTGTGGCTTGGACACGGCAGACAGGTTTATCACCACAGCCCCATTGACCTCGGCGCAGTTGTATAGACTTCTTATGAACCGAAAGTTTCG
>JAJDWI010000078.1 GCA_022825665.1 Candidatus Poribacteria bacterium | reverse complement strand
ACAGAGACATAAACGCTGCTATCAATATCAAACAGGCAGGCTTAGCTGCCTAAAGTGGAGACAACGTAACACGTAGCTCAGATCGGCTGTTGTCAAGGAAACACAAGCCCCTACCTTTAGGTAGTGGGTACTATGACAAGGACAGGAAATAGCCGTAATAGTGGTAGAACCTTCCAATTCTCCCCCTGTGCGGTATAAAGGTGCGATTCATGTGTGTATAGGTCCACGTAGAGGTATCGCCACTACACAGGATGAAAGGAAACTCAACGAAAAACAGCGGTATGGTGATAGACCATTTGATCTTTATCCTGTTCCAACTGCTAATATATCCGATCTCAATATCACGTTATTCAATTATGAATATCTGCCCCAGGCTGTTTCTGAAGAAATATTGGCACAAAACGAGCGAAGTTTGAATGAACAATTGGCAGCCACGAAGATGATCACTGCAGCAGATCAACTAACACCTACAGTGCTTGGAATTCTTGCGATTGGAAAGAATACACAGGATTTCTTATATGGTGCTTATGTGCAGTTTCTGAGAATTGACGGTGATGAATTAGCAGACCCGATTATTGACAGTGAGGAAATCCGTGGTGCGATTTCTGACCAGATTCGCCGCTTAGATGATAAACTCATTGCGCATAACCGAGTTGCTGTGGATATCTTATCTGGACCTGTTGAAAAGCGAACGTCTCTTTATCCTATTGAGGCATTACAGCAGATTACTCGTAATGCGATTATGCACAGGACTTACGAAGGCACAAACGCTCCTGTTCGTGTGACTTGGTTTAATGATCGAATTGAGATTTCAAGTCCTGGAGGCGTGTTTGGTGGTGTAACCGCTGATAATTTTGGAGACTTGGGACTCACCGACTATCGTAACCCTAATTTAGCGGAAGCGATGCGAACCTTAGGTTTTGTGCAGCGTTTCGGTATGGGTATCCCGATTGCCAGAAGGCTGTTGTCGGAAAATGGAAATCCTGCTCCTGAATTCAAGGTTCATGATACTGCTGTGGTTGCGACTATATATTGTAGAAGCAGTAAGTAATATCAATTCTATAAATGATTTCCCGTTTGGATTGAATGTAAAAGGCGACAAATGCCATAAGAACATTTGGCAATGAATTGTGCGGCTACAAACGCATCTTTCTCTCCCTATGAACCAATAATTGATTTCATATCCCATAGAAGGATGGTGCCATCGTAACTGCCACTTGCCAGATATTTACCATCTGGTGAGAAGGCTAAATCTTGTATATCAGAAGCATGTCCCCAGAAAGTATGGATGTTTTTGCCGGTCGACATTTCCCACAAATGTATTGGTGCTTTATCCAATCCCCATTTCCACCAAGCACCTGAAACGAGATAATTTCCACAAGGAGAAAATGCTAATGCCCAAGGACGAATACATCCATTAGGTTGAAGGAATATCATGCGTGTTTCTAAGGTTTCTGTGTCCCATAATCGGATTTCGTTGTTTAATCCGTCTGCGTTCCAAGTCCCGAGTCCGCCTGCAATCCAGTTTCCACACGGCGAAAATACGATTGACTGCATGTGTTGATATTTCTTCCATTGAAGATTTCCACCATTGAGAACGCGCTCAATTTCCTCTGGTTCGCCTCTATATAAAGAGGCATCCTCTAAGGTGTCTGGTAGCGGAAGTGGTGATATTTGTTCTCCAGTTTCAACATTCCAGAGCAAAGCGGTTCCATCCCTGGAGGAGGTAACGAACCTTTTTCCATCAGGATGAAATGCTATTGCTACAATTGAACTGTTGTGTCCTTTCAGTGTGTGCTGTTTTTTCCAACGTGCAACATCCCAAATATTTAATTCGTCACCCCATCCTCCGCTGACGAGGAATTTCCCGTTAGGAGAAAATGCCAGCGAATAGATATAGCGTTCATGTGCTGTGAGTTCTGTGACTAATTCTTCAGATGCAATATGCCAGATTTGTACATCATTGTCTCCTGCATTAATAGCCAAGAGTTGATCATCTGGAGACAGAGCCATACATTGTTTTAGAGATCTGCGTTTACCTGAAGGAGGCAGTATTCGCTGGTCTTCCCGTTTATCAATATCCCAAAATATCTTACCAGTTCCCCCATAGTTACCACCGATCAATGTTTTGTTATCCTGCATAAATGCTACCGAATAGGGAATACTTCCATATCCAGAAAAGAATGACCTTGTAGTAGATGTATCTTCCTGCCATATTTGAATTCTGCGGTTCCTACAGCCAATCGCAAATTTTGTTCCATCCTTTGAAAACCTTGCGTTACCTGCTGTGGTGCTAACTGTATTAAAAGTATCTAACTTTTTGTGCTGAGAAGCATCCCATATTATCACTTTATCATCAAAGATGTCTGCAACTCGTAGTGTTTCATCAGGTGTATAGGTAAGTCTTACTCGGTTTCCTTCATAACTTTTAGGTATCATAATTAAGGATTCATCTTGAATATCCCATACTTGAACGGTAGCACCAAGGCTTGCACTTGCAAGGTATTGTCCACATGGAGAAAACAGGAGGGTATGCAAGGGATCAGTGTGTCCTGTGAGGTGTGCTACGTCTTCACCTGTGTTTATATTAGAGATCGTCACTTTTTCCGATGAAGTCACATACGCAAATAGGTTACTGTTGGGTGAAAAAGCAGTGGGAAAATATCTGTCGTATGCAGCACCTTCCTTCCTATAATCATTTAATTTCGGCTTTTCAAGTTTATAATTTTTGATGGGTTCGAAGTGTTCTTCGCGCCATGCATAGACGGTACTATGTCCAAAACCTGAAGCAGCGATATATTGATCATCCGGTGAAAAGTGGACATGAAGGATGACATTACGTCGTTCAGTGCCTCCCCAGTCAGTTTTTGTAACACATTGACCGTTTTGTGTATCCCACACCTTGAGAATCCCGTCTTGGTCTCCTGTGGCAATCCAACGTGAATCGTGTGAAAAGGTAGCAACATTCATCATGCCGCGCTCTGTACCCCATAGTGCGCGAGGGGCGAGTGTCTCCGTATCATACAACCAAAATCCGATCTTTGTTGCAACTGAAAGATATCTGGCATCATGTGAGAATTCTACATCAAGTCGTAATCCATGTCCAAATCGGGCAATTGCACCATCTGGAAGTTCCCAAGTTGTTACATCTGTGTCGTCAAGTGGTCTAAGTACTGGAGTTGAAGTGGTTTTGCTTTCCATAAATATGTCTCCTTTTCTTATGGATTAACGATGTGCAAATATTCTTGCTGTGAAGTTGTGTAAATTGTCTGAAAGAAGTGTATAACTCATAGGAAAAATGTTGATGCAATTGATTCATTTAGGTTTCAGTGTTTTATGGATTGATGTAGGGTTTCATATCCCAGAGTAAGATGGTGCCGTCATAACTGCCGCTTGCTAAGAGTTTACCATCTGGTGAAAATGCAAGATCTTGAATATCTGTAGGATGTCCCCAGAAAGTAGTAACATTCTTACCACTTGACACCTCCCATAATCTAATTGGTACTTTCATTCTCCATTCTTGCCACCATTCTCCTGAAGCCAGATAGCGTCCACATGGTGAAAAAGATAATGCGAAAGGATAACTCACCCCTTGTGAAGAATCTATTATTTTAGAGGGCTGATAGGTTAGGGCAGAACAGAATTGAATTTCGTTTATCTTACCACAAGCGATTAGATCTCCAATAGGTGAAACTGCGATTCTATGAATGCCCTTTCCAAGAATTCGGTTGTTCTTTTTCTCACCATTCAAATTCCACATTGTCGCTACGGAAGAATTAGCGTTTATACTTACAAGGAACTTATCATCGTAGCTAAACGTAAGAGACATAACTTTATCATCATCCTTACCGTTTTCCAAGGTGTGCGTGAACACATTTCGTATGACTCCACTTGTCATATCCCACACATAAGATCTGCCTTCACTATCTCCACATGCAAGTAGATTACCTGTTGGTGAGAGTGATACGGCGGTAATGATTGTCTTCTTCTCAGGATGGGTGAACTCAGTTGGTAGAGTGTTTTCAGAAATGTTCTGGACCCATACACTATTTCTATCATATTCATAACTCGTTACAAGCATTTGCCCAAAGTTTGACAAAGAGACAACATGTTCATCACCGATCTGTTGAAAACACTTTGGCAGTTGCAACGGTTTTTCAATATCCCAAAACCGGACGTTGTCAGCAGTGGAACTACGCGTCCCTGATGCTATTGTTTTCCCATCTTGCAAGAATGCAACACTATTAGGAAAACTACTGAGATGTAAATGAGAATACTTGCGTGGTTCAGTGTTTTCAGGTGTCCACACTGTCCATGTGCTTGTCCCGGCAACGATAAAATGCGATTGCTCTGAAAAGAGAGCGTATTGGATGTATCCACCCTTTTCACGGTATGTATACCGTTTTTCATTATGTTCCAAGTCCCATACCACAGCACTTTCTTTTGATATCCCCACAGCGTGTAGGACACCCTCCATCGAATAGCAAACTTGCATGCGCGCTTCATCAAATTGCAGAGGTGTGTTATTCTGTTCCCATGTTTTTGTGTTCCACACTTGAACTGTGCCATTATATCCTCCAGAGACGAGGTATTGTCCACACGGAGAAAAACAAAGACTATTTACAAAATTGATTTGCTCTGTAAGACTCGCGATACACTCACCCGATACAACATCCCACACCAATATAATATCTTGGGTATCAAAGTTATCGAATGCCCCTGTACATGCCAGCAAACGACTGTCTGGTGAAAAAACGAGAGGTCGTTCAAGTACACGACGACGGTGTTCTCTTTCTTTATTGTAAAACTGTGCATGTGCTGCACCAATTTCTGGTTTCCAAATGAAAACAGTGTCATCACGCATGCCAGTTGCAGCGAGGTATTGTCTATCAGGTGAAAAAGCAAGCTGTTTAATGCTACTGGTGCGAAGCGGTCCCGATATTTGCTCTGATTCCCTCCTCATTTGGGTAATGCGTACTCCATTTGGAATATCCCACACCTTAATAATACCATCTCCATTACCTGTAGCAGTCCACTGTCCATCGTGGGAAATAACGATGGGACCAAGCATCCCCCGTTCCGTTTCCCATAATGCAACAGGAGACATGGTAGTCAGTTCATACCACCACACGCCAATTGAAGTGGTAACTGCAAGATAATCACTATTCGGCAATAATGCGAGATTGTGTATACTACCCCTGCCAAATCGTGCAATTGCGCCATCTGGAAGTGCCCAATTACATACTTCGCTTTCATCAAAGTGAAAGGGGGTGGTTGTTTGTGATTTTGTAGTTTCCATTAAATCTCCTTTAAGAAATTTCATTGTAGGCATAATGAATCGTAAGTTTGATATACAAACGTAGCGTTTTATTGAAGCACAATTCATAGCGCGTTAATAGTTAGGTTAACACCGTGAAAACAACAAGTTGGATTTATGAGAAATGTTCTAATGAAATAAACAAGAATAGGCACTTGTGCCAAGCACAAAAAGATTAGGTAATGTGGTAAGAAAGTTATTCGTTTTGTTTATAAAGATATGGATGGGTTAATCCACTGAACACTACTATAGGTACAGCGGATATGCGAATGTATAGCAAGTAGGATGGAAGTCTAATGGCGACTATACATCTGTTTGTCTGCGGGGACAACATTAGGTGTGATGATCTAAACATAAGCAGAAAATATTCCTTTATAACAAGGAGATTGTAGAGCGAATATTTACAAAACTTTAATATACCTAATGAAAATGTTGAGAAGATTGTTAATTGAGTTGATTTGGAGTATTTAAGAGAAGAATGGGCTTACCTGGAATCGAACCAGGGACCTCGCGCTTATCAGGCGCGCGCTCTAACCTTCTGAGCTATAAGCCCCTGAGAGAAGTAAGAAAGTATGTTTTTGAAAGTTAAATAGGAAGTCGTATATGCCTTGTAAGATCAAGAGCGTTGAACAAGCGAATTGTGTGAGAATTGGCTTGTTTTTGCTCCTTAGAAAGGAGGTGATCCAGCCGCAGGTTCCCCTACGGCTACCTTGTTACGACTTCGCCCCGGTCATCGGTCTCACTTTAAACAGCTCCCTCCCGAAGGTTGGGTCACCGTCTTTGAATGCTACCAACTCCCATGGCGTGACGGGCGGTGTGTACAAGGGCCGGGAACGGATTCACCGCGGCATGCTGATCCGCGATTACTAGCGATTCCAACATTCATGCAGTCGAGTTTCA
This sequence comes from Candidatus Poribacteria bacterium, assembly GCA_022825665.1. Classification (GTDB taxonomy): domain Bacteria; phylum Poribacteria; class WGA-4E; order WGA-4E; family WGA-3G; genus MSPOR6. The sequence continues at coordinate 6,983 of JAJDWI010000078.1, read as the reverse complement.
GACTGCAATCCGAACTGGGGCCGGCTTTTTGGGATTTGCTCCACCTCACGGTTTGGCGTCCCTCTGTACCGGCCATTGTAGCACGTGTGCAGCCCAGGGCATAAGGGCCATGCGGACTTGACGTCATCCCCACCTTCCTCTGGCTCGTCACCAGCGGTCTCTCTAGAGTGCTCAGCATTACCTGATGGCAACTAAAGACAGGGGTTGCGCTCGTTGCGGGACTTAACCCAACATCTCACGACACGAGCTGACGACAGCCATGCAGCACCTGTCATAGTGTCCCGAAGGAAAACTATATTTCTATAGCGGTCACTGCGATGTCAAGCCCTGGATAAGGTTCTTCGCGTTGCTTCGAATTAAGCGACATGCTCCACCGCTTGTGCGGCCCCCCGTCAATTACCTTGAGTTTTAACCTTGCGGCCGTACTCCCCAGGCGGGGTACTTAATGCGTTAGCTACAGCACAGAGGGAATCAACACCCCCTACACTTAGTACCCATCGTTTACAGTAAGGACTAGCGGGGTATCTAATCCCGGTTGCTCCCCAAACTTTCGCGCATGAGCGTCAGTCTTAGACCAGAAAGCCGCCTTCGCCACGGGTGTTCTATATGATATCTAAGCATTCCACCGCTACACCATACATTCCACTTTCCTCTTCTAGACTCAAGTAAAGCAGTATCAAACGCAATGGCTCGGTTGAGCCGAACCCTTTCACGTCTGACTTACCCTACCGCCTGCGCGCGCTTTACGCCCAGTGATTCCGGACAACGCTTGCCCCCTACGTATTACCGCAGCTGCTGGCACGTAGTTAGCTGGGGCTTTCTACTACGGTAACGTCAAACCTGTTGCGTTATCAGCAACAAGCAATTCATCCCGTAACACAGAGGTTTACGACTCGAAAGCCTTCATCCCCCACGCGGTGTCGCATCGTCAGGGTTTCCCCCATTGCGAAATATTCTCGACTGCAGCCTCCCGTAGGAGTTTGGGCAGTGTCTCAGTCCCAATGTGGCTGACCATCCTCTCAGACCAGCTACCCATCGTAGCCTTGGTGAGCCGTTACCTCACCAACAAGCTAATAGGACGCGGGCTTATCTCCGAGCGGCAGCCGAAGCCACCTTTCATTCGGCCGACCGAAGTCAACCGGATCGTATTTGGTATTAGCAACCCTTTCGAGTTGTTGTCCCCATCTCAGAGGCAAATTACCCACGCGTTACTCACCCTTTCGCCACTTTCCACCGTACCGAAGTACGGCTTCTCGTTCGGCTTGCATGCCTAATCCACACCGCCAGCGTTCGTCCTGAGCCGGTATCATACTCTCCACAAAAGTAATGAAGTACAACATCAAATAATTGAAGCGTACTCACAAGCTATATAATAGGCACGTCACGTTCACTATTTAACTTTCAAAGAACAACTTTACCTTCCTAAAATTGAAAGGTAATCTTAATTATACTCTTTACCAAATCGTTTGTCAAATAAATTTACGAAAAAAAGCATAAATTTTGTAATATTTCTGCTTTTTTCTTAAAATAAACCTTATCTAACGTGAGTTCGGTAGAAAAAAATGATGTACTCTTTTCCTAAATATCACCTTATAACAACGGTAGGTGCGGTTTCCTAACCGCACAGCACGCCAAAATTCGTTTTCCCGAACTCACGTTATCTATATATATTTTAAGACCTATTAATACTTTCATAAGTAATGTTTAAGCGTTTTTGACAGATATAATTCTGCTTATTCTATGGAAGTGTGCAGCTGGATAACTACGTGTCCGAACCTGTATAAATGTGTTGATAGTATAAGAAGGTTTACTGAGAGTAGATTAAATACCTCCGCTGATGGCTGGTAGGAAATGGAGTTCTGCATTACTGAGGATTTTATGGCCAATAGGTGATGTCTCTACCAGTTGATTTTGTTGGATCAACGTATTTTGCTAAATCACGCAACGCAATAACGGTACAGTTTTTGTCACGAAGATAATCCATGTAGGTCTCAAACAGTTCGGGTGAGGTGTCAACCCACGGATGTTCAAGGGCAGGTACACCGTGAAATGTCAGCACCGCAATTTTCCCGTCATTTGCTTGTTCAACCGCCCAGACCAAATCCTCAAATTTATAGTTTGGACCGGGAACGCCTGTTGACGGGATAACCAATGGATGATGGACATCTGGATCATATAGTGGTCCACGACCACCTTCCAAATCATAAGGAAAATCTGGACCAACACCACGTCGTGCGAAAGGATACCCTTTATCTTTCAATACTTCTATTGCTTCTGGTCCACGACTATCACCGGGATATGCAAAGGTCTCAGGAATAGGAATTTCATATTCCTCACACCGATTGTCAATGTGTATTAATTCTGCCAAAAATTCTTCTTGTGATAGTGTGGTAATGTTATTATGATGGCGGGTGTGGTTTCCGATTTCAAAACCTTCATCGTGTAACTCACGGATTTCTTCCCATGTAACATAGTGATCTTTGTTGTTGAGAAATCCAAGACCTTCTGTAATGAAAAAAGTTGCTCCAAAACCGTAACGTTTTAACAGTGGAGCAACATACGTATAATCTGATTTGTTCCCGTCATCAAAAGTGAGAACAACTAATCTATCTGGTATTGGTTGCTGGACTTCAGTGGTTGGTATTTCTTGATTTTGCATTTGCTTCTATGGTCAAGTAGCACAGTTAGGAAGATTCTGCTATTCCTCCACTGATAGCAGGGAGAAAGTGGAGTTCTGTGTCTTCCTCAACCCGTTCGTGCATACCTACTTTGGTAAGAACACCGTCAATATATACACCGATACCGGGACGAATTCTGTCACCTTCACAGAGTTTCGCTTTAGTTCCCGGATAACGGATGTCAAGGTTGTTTATAACCTCTCGGATGGTAGCACCATCAACTGTGACGCTTTCTTCACCGTCTGTTAGGTTACGTATGAGGGCGGGGATTGCAACAACTGGCATTGAAGTAACTCCTGATAAGATAGGCGCGGTATAGAACCGCGCCTAAAGATATGGAGAATTCAAGGATAAGACGATGATTTAAATTTTACCCATCGCTTTCAAGAGACGGTCAGGAGACATCGGGAGTTCGGTCATGCGGATACCGACTGCATCATAGATAGCGTTGGCAATAGCCGCAGGTGGTGGAACAATTGGCACCTCACCGACACCACGCACACCATAAGGATGCCCAGGATTCGGCACCTCTACGATAACAGCATCAATCATCGGCAAGTCTAAACAGGTTGGCATGCGATAATCAAGGAAACTGGCATTTGTCATTTCACCTTCGTCGTTATAGATGTATTCCTCGTTTAATGCCCAACCGATGCCTTGAACGACACCACCTTGGATTTGTCCTTCAACGTAACTTGGATGTATGGCTTTACCCGCATCCTGTGTTGCGGTGTAGCGCAGGATTTCAACTTTACCGGTATCTACGTCTACTTCCACATCAACTACATGGGTTGCGAATGCACCACCAGCACCAGCAGGGTTCATTGTTGCTCTACCTATGACAGGACCACCAGTTTCACCAAGTCTTGCGGATAGGTCTCGGAAACTAATCTGTTCTTCTTTACCGTTGATGCTGGAGAATTCACCATCAGCAAACTGCACATTGTCTTCATCAACATCCCAAAGTTTTGCAGCACGTGCTTTCATTTGCTGAACGACATCTTGTGCTGCTTCATAGGCAGCGTAGCCAGTAGCATAAGTTGTTCGACTACCACCTGTCACGGCAGTATAACCAATGGAATTCGTATCAACAACAGTTGGGTTCACTGATTCTGCGGGTATTCCGAGAACTTCTGCGGCTTGCATCGCAATTGATGCACGTGTACCGCCAATATCAGTTGAACCTTCAACAAGGTTAACTGTGCCATCGGGGTTAACATTAATAGTAACGCTGGATTCCAGACCGATATTAAACCAGAAACCGGAAGCAATCCCTCGTCCATGGTATTTCTTACCATTTGGTGATGCGTAGTGGGGATGTTCTTTTGCTGCTTCAAGGGTTTCAATAAAACCGATGCGCGGGTAGACGGGTCCGTCTGCGCGGCGGTCTCCTTCTTTCGCGCCGTTCATAAGTCGGATCTCAAGTGGATCAATGTTTAACTTCTCGGCGAGTTCGTCAACGACGGTCTCAGTTCCGAACGCTGCATTGGTTGCCCCTGGCGCACGGTAAGGTGCGGTTTTCGGTTTATTGACAACAACGTCGTAGCCATCAATTACTACATTTTCAATGTTGTAAGGAGCAAAAACACACATTGCACCTGCACCGACAGGGGAACCAGGATATGCGCCTGCTTCAAAGACAAGAGATGTTTGTGCGGCGGTAATTTTACCATCATTTGTAGCACCCATTTTAATTGTAATGTAGGATGCTGGGGTTGGACCTGTGCCTTCAAATACATCGGCGCGATTCATGAGGACCTTCACAGGTTTGCCTGTTTTCTTTGCAAGCAGGGCTGCAACAGGTTTAACGTAGACGTTAATCTTTCCACCAAATCCACCACCAATTTCTAATGGGACAACTTTGATTTTTGAAATCGGATATTGGAGTATTTCAGCAAGCTGTTCGCGAACGGTAAACGCACCTTGTGTGCTACACCAAACCGTCAACTGACCATCAGGATTGTAAAGTGCTGTAGCGTTGTGAGGCTCAATATAACCTTGATGGACTGTACCGGTAACAAACTCCCGTTCAATTATTACATCCGCTTCATCAAATCCTTTATCAATGTCACCTTTTTTGTGTTGGAAGTGGCTTGCAATGTTGCTGGGTTTGTCCCCTGTTTCTCCAAGTGAGGAGGTTCTTAAATTTTCATGCAGAATTGGTGCATCCGATTCCATTGCTTGCCGCACTTCTAAAACGGGAGGTAGCACCTCATATTCAACATCAATGAGTTCACATGCTTCTTCTGCAATATGAGGACTTGTTGCAGCAACAGCGGCGATGGCATGCCCTTTATAGAGTGCTTTATCGCTTGCTAAAATGTTATCACAAAGGTATTTAAGACTAACTGCGCCTTCACCAAGGTCTGCCATTTTGTCTTCAGCTGCAGGCAGGTCTTCTGCGGTAACGACACCTTTTACACCAGGGTGTGCTTCGGCGCGACTTGTGTCGATTGAGACAATTCGTGCATGGGCATGTGGACTTCGCAACACTCTACCGTGTAGGAGTCCGGTGATCTGAAAATCTGCTCCATAAATTGCCCTACCTGTAACTTTATCAACGCCATCATGTCGGATGGGGCGAGTTCCGATAACTTTATATTCTTTCTTTTCGGACATAAAGACGCTCCTTTTATGTTGCTGCGGCTGCATCAAGTACAGCACGCACGATTTTATCGTAACCAGTACAACGACACAGATTTCCTGCCAACCAGTATCGGACTTCGTGTTCCGTTGGATTTGGGTTTTTATCTAAAAGTGCTTTTGCACTCATGATAAAACCGGGGGTGCAAATACCGCACTGAAGCGCGGCGTTTTCAAGGAAGGCATCCTGGATCGGATGCAATTTGTCTGGTTCAGCAAGTCCTTCAATAGTTTCCACAGACTTTCCATCAATCTCTGCACCCAAGACAAGGCATGAATTGACGAGTCTGCCATCAAGGATGACACTGCATGCACCACAATTACCGTTGTTACATCCCTCTTTTGCGCCGGTAAGGTGGAGTTCGTCTCTGAGAACTTCCAAAAGACTTTGTCTTGGTTCGCAGAGAAATTCAACTGTTTCACCATTGATTGTGGTTTGAACGTGTGATTTTCTCGCCATAATTTCGGTTTCCTTTTACATTTCAAGATACAAGTTATTCATTCCGTTTTAATCATTTAGTAAGATGATAGATGGAGAATCGCGTTTACTATCCTGTGTCTTTGACTCTTTGGATAGCACCGTTAAGTGCGCGTCGCGTCAGGACTCCAACAAGGTGTGTTCGTTGTTCGGCAGTGCCGCGCATATCACTAATCGGACGTGCAATTGCTTGTGCAGCTTGTGCTGCTTCGCCAATTGCATCATCGGTAATTTCTCTATCGGAAAGAAGTTCGCTTGCCTCTTCAGCGAAAAGAGGTGTGGGAGCAACAGCACCCAGTGCGATCCGAGCAGAGACAATGCGTTGCTTATCATCATCTAAGATAACAGAAGCACCTGCACCGACTACGGCAATATCCATTTCATTGCGTGGTATAAATCTAAGATAATAAGAGCTTGAATTTTGCTGAGGTGCTAGCAACTTTAAAGAGACAAGCATCTCGCCTTTTGCAAGTGCTGTTTGTCCGGGACCTGTACAAAATTCTTCAACAGGTATTTCACGTTCACCGTTTGGTCCAGCGATAGCACAAGTAGCGTTTAGTGCAATTAGTGGTGGAATACAATCTGCTGCGGGTGAGGCGTTACATAAGTTGCCACCAACTCCAGCGCGTCCCTGTATTGCGGTACCACCGATGATTTTGGTTGCATCTACCAAACCCGGATAGGCATTGCAAATTGCTTCGTCATCATAAATTCTATAACAAGGTACTGCTGCACCGAGGGTCAATCCGGTTTCTGAATCAAAATCTAACACGTTGACTTCGGGAATGGACTTGATATCTATCATCCAATCAAGCGTTCTTCTCCCCTCTCTTGCTTGAACGATTAGGTCAGTGCCACCAGCGAGGATTCTTGCTTTTTCACCTTTATCATCAAGCAGTGCCACGGCTTCAGATACCGTTTTAGCATCAATATACTCAAATGCTTGCATGGGCAACAATCTCCTTTCAGTTAATATGGTTCTTCTGGGATTATGAATTAGATTATACCATATACGCGAAAAGATGCAAGTATTTTCGTTTATGGGGGTGTGTAAAGTTTTTTGCATGAACATTATGCAGCTTTTGTATCTGGATACCAATAGCTGTTCCAATCTTTATTTTTATATAAACACTTCCATTTCAGCACAGCGTTGATCCCTTGTTCCTCCCATCTCATAGAAGCTT
>JAJDWI010000084.1 GCA_022825665.1 Candidatus Poribacteria bacterium | reverse complement strand
AAGCTTCTATGAGATGGGAGGAACAAGGGATCAACGCTGTGCTGAAATGGAAGTGTTTATATAAAAATAAAGATTGGAACAGCTATTGGTATCCAGATACAAAAGCTGCATAATGTTCATGCAAAAAACTTTACACACCCCGCCGGAGACGCCGGATGGTAAGATGGTAACACACTTGCTACAGGAAGTGCTGATGGAACAGTCCGGTTATGGGATGTAAATTCGCTTCAACCTGTATCTACCTTTGCAACAGGACATACTGAGTTGGTCAAATCAGTCGCTTTTTCCGATGATAGCACAAAGGTTTCTATTGCACACTATAACGGTACAGTTAAAAAATGGGACATCAAGACTACTAAAAGATTGAATATATACAATAAATTCCCTCAACATCTAACCCTCTCAGTCACATTGTCACCAGATGGAAGTCATCTTGCATGCCATAACATTAAAGGTAATATATCATTCAATTCTCAAGGTTGGGAAACAATTATTGAATATCTTGGAAATGATATTACTCGGATTTTCAACTTGGATTCACAACAGGAACTACCACATCTGACCGAAGTATATGGTCCAGTAGCTTTTTCAATTAACAACAGATTACTTGCAGGTAAGGATTCATACAATATCGTTCCATGGGACACGACTACAGACAGTGAAGCTGGACAGCATTTTAGTTTGAATATTGGTAAGAGTAAAGGAATAGTGATTTCTGATGTACAAACTGGGATAGAGTTTTTCCGTATTCATTTAGCAGGAGGAAGTGGTCCATTAAGTCCAGGAGGGTTACTTCCAGACACACCTATACTTTTCTCTCCAGGTGATTCTATACTTGCAGCAGGTCCGAATGTGTGGGGTGTTGACAAGTGGAATCCAATCACAGAATACGGAGAAGATAAATCTCAAATTGTTGCGTATTCGCTTGACAATACTACTGTTGCTATTGAAAATAATACAGGTTATGAAAGGAATATTCACTTGTGGGATATTACAAAAGCATCTGCACCAATGAAAATAAGGACATTAATCTTACCATCCACTATAGACAATAGAGCAGTGGCATTGTCCCCTAACGGAAACATACTTATTGAAGCAACAAAATTCTATTTTCACACGTATTGCGAAGCAAAGATCTCATTGTGGGATGTTTATGCTGGCAAAAAACTAATATCTCTCCCCGGTCATACTGAACACATTGAAACACTTACATTTTCACCTGATGGTAAAATCCTTGCAAGCGGTTCTGAAGATGGAACAGTATTGCTGTGGGATTGGGATACAATTCTAACTAAAGCAACACAAGACAACTGATAACATAACCTAATTGGAACTAAAATCAATGATAAGATACTTTATTCTTGCAACCCTACTAACCATCTCTATATTTATTATACCCATTCATGCACAGCAACAGACTATGCACAAATTACCTGATGGTGCAATCACACGACTGGGTAAAGGCGGCATTAACGTTATGCAATTTTCACCAGATAGCAAACGTCTTGCTGTAGGAACTGACATCGGTATCTGGCTATATGATGTTGCCACAGGAAAAGAAATTCCGTTGCCAAATAAGGTCATCGCCCAGGTGAATGACGTTGCATTCTCAGCCAACAGCAATATACTTGCATGTTGCGGATACTTTAACCAACTTATCCAAATATGGGACATTGAAACCTTAAGTGAACTTCCACATATTTCTGTTCCAATATCAAAACGTATTATCTGGAATGGCATAATAGAGATACCTTCAGTCATTGAACTAACTTTTACTAACAACGATACAAAATTAATTGGCGTAGATCACACTGGAAAATTTCTGCATTGGGACTTAAATACCTACAAATTAGTATCTGAACAACAACAGTTTAGCTTATCCAACTTTAAATCGTCTACTTTATCTCAGGACGGCAGTCTGTTTCTTACAGGATATCACACCGGTGAAATAACGATGTGGGATCCACACACTGGCAACAGAGTTGAAATATTATCTGGACACAAACCTAAAATCAAATTAGGCAAAAAACGCACCGATATCCGCGCATTGGCTTTCTCACCTGATGGAAACATGTTTGCCTCTGGAAGCGAAGACCTATCAGTCAAATTATGGAATACAGAACGGCGCAAAGTACATGCATATCTGAAAGGTCATAAAGGTTGGATTACTGCAATTGCCTTCTCAAATGATGGAAAAACTATTGCAAGTGGAGATACGAATGGTATCATCAATGTATGGAATACAAGCAAAAAGCGTCGAATTGCAACGCTTGACGCACATAAAAACACCATAAATGCCCTCGCGTTTTCACCTGACGGTAAAACTCTTGCAAGTGGTAGTGCAGATGGAAAAATAATGTTCTGGAACCCAGATACATGGGAGAATCCTATCACCTTTGTGGATGGACACACTGAGTGGGTAAAAGCAATAGCGTTCTCATCAGATAACGCTACCATTTCTACGGCAATGTTCAACAACACTGTACAGAAATATGATGTGTACACTGGAACAAAACTATCCGACTTCTCTACTGCTCAACAGAATTTAACCCATTCGGTTGCTTTGTCACCAGATGCATCAATACTGGCATGCTACCCAATTACCGGTATTATTGCATTTAATGCAAAACAAAAATGGCATACCGATATTACAAGACAAAAGCATGAAAATACAAAAATATGGGATTTGAATACTGGAAAAGAACTTCCATCCTTGATACAATCATCTGGAATGGTTGCCTTTTCATCTGATAGCAAATTGATCGCATTCAATTCATCTGTCCTTGAAAAGAAACGTGCACCTGGAAATCCATTTAGAACCTATACTTCGGTAGATTACCAAGGCATCTATATCTTGAATGTCAGAACTGGGGAAAAAATAACCCATTTTCAACCGAAAAATACTATATGGAATCAACCTTTTACATTTTCACCTAAGGGCACGAAACTTGTAACACAAAGATCAAGTTCAATGTTTGAGACCCTGTTATGGGATGTTGAAAATCAACAAAAACCCATTACTCTAAAGGAAGGCGCGGATGCTGTTGCTTTTTCACCTGATGGTTCACTTCTTGCTACAATAAGAAGTTTTGACATCTATTTATTTGATACTGCCACTGGCAAAAAGCTTCGAAAACTCGTTATGAAAGAAGGGGATGCAGTGGATGGAACAGCAATAACATTTTCACCTGAAGGTTCTATTCTGCTTATTTCCAAAATGCCACACATTTTGCCTTTTTGCATGGACATGATTGAATTGTTTGATGTAAAAACAAGTAGAAAACTTCTCTCACTACCAGGACACACCGAAACAATTGAAACCTTGGTGTTCTCACACGATGGAAAAGTTCTTGCAAGCGGTTCTAAAGATGGTACAGTCATCTTATGGGATTGGTATAAAATACTGAACAAAATTACTATGGAAAAATAATTCGTCATATTGATAAAATAGTAATTCAAACTCGCGACCTTGTCCTTATCATGATTGACATCATATTTTAATAGCAAGACTCCTGCTAACTTAGGGAGACACATGCACGAACAAATTGAACAAAAACACGAAGAATTTCGAGAGACATTTCTTAAAATCTATAATGAAATCTCCAAACGAATTGTCGGTCAGAAGGAGGTAATTGAGGGTGTCTTAATCTGTCTAATGACCGGTGGACACGCACTGTTAGAAGGTGTTCCCGGTTTAGGAAAAACATTGATCATACGCACACTTAAAGAAGTTCTTAATCTGGAATATCAGAGAATTCAATTTACTCCGGATCTGATGCCATCAGATATTACAGGTACTACCATAGTTGCAGAGGATGATTCGGGTAACAAGTTCTTTGAATTTCAGCCTGGTCCTATCTTCGCAAATCTTGTTCTTGCAGATGAAATCAACCGATCAACACCAAAAACACAGTCGGCATTGTTAGAAGCAATGCAGGAAAAATCTGTTACTGTATCAGGGCAACATCGCCCACTTGATTTGCCGTTTTTTGTTATGGCAACCCAGAACCCTTTGGAGATGGAAGGCACATATCCATTACCTGAAGCACAACTTGATCGCTTCTTTTTCAAACTGAAAGTTGAATATCCAACGCTTGATGAACTTGACTTAGTTATGGAACGCACAACACAAAAGGAAATGCCATCTGTAGATACGGTATGTGATGGCACCCAGATATATGAATTGGAACAGATAGTTAGAGAAATACTTATTTCCGAAGATGTTCGCAGATATGCATTACGTATTGTGATGGGAACACATCCCGAAACCGATGATGCACCTGAAGAAACAAAAAAATATGTCAGATACGGTTCAAGTCCACGTGGCGCACAAGCAATTATACTTGCAAGTAAAGTTCGGGCAATACTTAACGGAAGATATAACGTTGCACAAGAAGATATTCAATCTGTCGTATTACCAAGTCTACGTCATCGTATTATTCTTAGTTTTGAAGGTGAAGCAGAAGGAATTAATGCAGACGAAATTATTCAGAATATATTAGAAGTCGTTGATTGAGGTCTATTATTCACTTCTTCTATCAAAAAGTGCTACTATATGCAACCCGACTTAGCAAATAGTAGCACTATATGAAAACGGAGTTGACATTTAGTAGCACTTTTTGATACAATGAATGTATGGTAAAAAGAGAATATTGGCTCAATCGTATTGAAAAAGCATGGGAACGCCGTTCAATTGTATGGCTATCTGGAGTACGACGTGTTGGCAAAACATGTCTGTGCCAAACATTACCCGATGTAGAGTACTTTGATTGTGAATTGCCTCGTGTCAGACGTTTGATGGAAGACCCACAAGGATTTCTGGACAGTATCAAGAACGATAGGATTGTCCTTGATGAAATCCATCGTCTACAGAATCCATCGGAATTGCTAAAGATAGCTGCTGACCACTATCCAAAAATAAACATAGTAGCAACTGGTTCTTCAACACTCGGTGCAAGTACAAAATTTCGAGATACACTTGCTGGACGTAAAACTGAATTGTGGTTAACTCCTATCATAACGACTGATCTTGATAACTTCAATCAACCTGATATTCAACACCGACTGTTATACGGTGGATTACCTCCATTTTTTCTTGAAACAGAATTTCCCGAACAGGATTTCCAAGAGTGGTTAGATGCATATTGGGCAAAGGATATACAGGAACTATTTAGACTTGAACGACGTTATTCATTTCAGAAATTCGCAGAACTACTAATGACACAAAGCGGTGGAGTATTTGAAGCCACCCGCTTTGCTGCACCTTGTGAAGTCAGTCGCAGTACAATATCAAACTACCTTTCAGTGTTAGAAACTACATACGTCGTGCACGTAATAAGACCATTTAGTTCAAGGAGATCTACTGAAATTGTTTCTGCCCCTAAAGTTTATGGATTTGACACAGGATTTATCTGTTATCATCAAGGATGGACACAACTAAGACAGGAAGATCTCGGTCTATTATGGGAACATTATGTCCTAAACGAAATAATGGCACATACACAATCACGAGATATTCAATATTGGCGGGATAAAAGAGGGCATGAAGTAGATTTTATACTTACACCAAAACGTAACAGACCTATCGCAGTAGAGTGTAAATGGTCTGCCGATAGTTTCTCACCACGCCAATTATCATCATTCCGAAGACAATATCCTGAAGGACAGAATTATGTAGTATCACCTGATGTAGACCAACCTTTTTCAAAAGTATTCAATGGTATGTCGGTTAGGTTTGTCAATTTGAATACTCTAATTATTGATATTCTCGAATAATTGCTATCTTCTCTATCCAAGGACTTAAACGATTTCGTATCAAGAATTACAACTAAGAGATAATTGATTCCTCCAAAAATTACTATCCAGAGAAATGTCTATATGAATACAAACGATCTTGGAATAACAAACCTAAAACCAATGAGTGTTTGGGATATACTGGATACGACATTTAGTCTATATAGAAGACACTTTTTGTTGTATCTGAGTATTGTCACGATATACTTCCTGTCAAACATCATTGAATATTCAATCAAGGGCTTCTTATCTGAAAATAGCGTAAATCAACTTGTCGCAAGTCTTGCTTCATTACCATTTGCTGTATTAGCTATGGGCGGGATTGTTATAGCAACTGTTGCAATCTACATGGGAGAAGAAATTACGACCAAGAAAGTCTTAAGACAATCACTCCACAAACTGTGGACACTGATCAAGGCACATTTCCTATGGAGAATGGCTCAAGTTATCCCATTTGTATTTATCTCACTTTCAATTGTCTCTGTAATTCGCACAAGATCATGGGCACTTGTTGTATTGTCAGCAATCATCAGTTTACCATTTCTTTTATATTTTTCTGTGCGTTGGATATTCTATCTTGAAGCAGTTATTGTGGAAAATACTAACGCAATTGGGGCATTATACCGAAGCAGTGACCTTGTACGGGATAATTGGTGGCAAGTGTTTGGATCCATTATTCTGATTGCACTATCAAGTTATGCAATTCAATATATATTTGTGTTATCAATTGGTACTACGTTTTTATTATTAGATTTATCTGGAGGTGCAGACTTCAGAACTATCGTTGAGTGGTCAATTATGCAGAATGTTCTTGACTCTAATAGTTATGTCTTTTATGTGATTATGACAGGTTCAAGACAAATAATAAATTCTCTCATAATACCGGTCTGGGGAATTGGCATAGTCCTATTATACTTTGACCGTAGAATACGAAAAGAAGGTTACGATATTGAACAAACTGCCACCACTATGGAATAACTACTCCTAAATATCTATTTCACGTATCATCTTAGATTTTGGATGTGCTACTGTAGATACATTGGTATTAAATACCTTCAATAGAATACTTCTGATTCAGGTAAAATAAACATACTATATCTTCTCAGATTCTGCTATAATAGAGATATATTCACATGTGAGGAAACAATGCGTTTTAAGAATCGTGTAGCATTCATTACTGGAGGCGGTGGTCCGCTTGGGATTGGACGTGCAGCCTGTTTAGCATTTGCACGCGAAGGTGCCTCAGTTGTAGTTGCAGGTGGAAGGAATGCAGATGCTGTCGCAAAAGAGATAATAGATGAGGGTGGAAATGCAATCGCAGTTCCTTTAGATGTCAGAATTCCTGAACAGGTTAACAATGCAGTTGATGTTTCAGTTGATACCTTCAAACGAATTGATATCCTCTTCAATAATGCTGGCATTCTTGGTAGACAAAGCCTGTTAGAATTGACTCCAGATGTATTTGACAATGTTATGGCTGTGAACGTAAAGGGGTGTCTGCTTTGTGCTCAGGCTGTTGCTAAAGTAATGATTGCACAAGAGATAAAAGGACGGATTATCAATAATTCATCAATCTTTGCTGAAGAATCACATGTCGGTGTATTAAGTTATTGTGTAAGTAAAGCTGCAGTGAATCGTCTGACCCGTAGTTTAGCACTAGAACTACGACCACACGGAATTACTGTAAATGCCGTAGCACCCGGTGGCGGCGCACCTACAGGAATGAATGCTCCCAGTGATCTTCCAGATGACAGTAGTCTACCAGAATTACTACCCACACCACAAGATGCTCCACTTGAACGACGTGCAACCGTATGGGATTACATAGGGGCAGTATTGTTTCTCGCTTCGGATGATGCAGCCTATATTAGTGGAGATATCTTGACGATAGACGGTGGAGCAGTTTCACGAAGATAATGTATTAGGAGAAAAACAGTTTTGTGGTTGATAAACGGAGTAAAAAATAGTGGACTTGTACTAAAAGATTGGGGGTTACTGCTCTGGAATCTATTAGAAAAACATTCTTTATTTGTAATAATATTCTCTGGAACAAGTTTGGTCTTAAGTCTCGTTGGGTGTGCTGCATTAATTACATTTCTACCAGCAGACTATTTTGACGAAACAAAACAGATACGACCAATAAAAAATCCATTCCTCCGTTTCATTGTTTCTATAATAAAAAACCTGTTAGGAGGTATACTTATTGTTGTTGGCGCACTCCTTGCAGTTCCTGGGATTCCAGGACAAGGCTTATTGACAATACTGTCTGGATTGATAATCAGTGATTTTCCTGGAAAAAAGAAATTGGCTCGAAGGATCATTCGAATACCAGCAGTTCAATTAGCAGCTAACAAAATACGATCAAGTTTCAATCGTCCTACTCTAATCCTAACAGAAGTAGAGATAACCGATGAAAACCGAGGACAAAATGGATAGATATTTCTTAGTTTGATGTGTATTATCGAGGGTAGAATTTTTTATGAATGTCTAAGAGTCTATTGAGTTCTTCTATCGGTTTCTCTGCATCGTCAACACGAATATCAATATACCTGTCGTTGAAACCACCGTAGCCACCGTTTTTCCTAACTACGAGCAGTGCTGCTGATTGTTGACCTCGTTTATCGCCACCTTTTTCTTGTCCTGCAAAAAGTGCGGTCATTAGTTTGTCAGCCAATTCTCCTTCTGCTTCATCAAACGCATTTCCCATAGCCTTTACGACATCTTCACCAGCAAGGATATTTCCTTGAGCAGTGTAATGTTTACCAGTAAATGCACCTGCCCACTCATTGCATTTTTCACCGGTATGATTGGCAATGGAACCATTAGCATCTACTATGCCTACTTGGCGAGACTCACGACCAGGATCGTCTTTTATTAAATGATCAAGGGTTTGTTGAGCAGTTAGACCAATTTTGAGAAGTTTTAGTCCTTCCGGTCCGTATGTGGTATTTGCCCAAGATTGTGTTGCGATCGCACCAACACCTGCTTCTGCCCAAGGCACAACAGAACCAACAGCAAAAAACTTAGATTGCACAGCAATACCTAAATCCATATTGTCAGGGTCATATCCAACAATAGAAAATGTTGCAATAGGAGTTGTTGGTTTATATGATGATCTATAGAGCATTGGTATTATGATTGTTGTGAAATTAATAAACTAATTTATACTTTCTAAGACATATACAGAAGTCTATTCATCTTCAAAACGGATTTTCATAGCAGCTGCATGACCTTCCAGACCTTCTACTTCTGCGATTGTAACAACATCTGGTGTGACTTTCTCTAAAGCATTTTTGGTATAGGAAATGATGCTGGTTTTTTTGAGAAAATCATCTATGTTTAATGGAGAGGCGTATCGGGCAGCTGTACCTGTGGGGAGTATGTGGTTTGGACCTGCAATATAATCACCAACTGCTTCAGGTGAATAAGGTCCTAAAAAAATTGCCCCTGCATTCCTAATTTCTCCAATCCAATCCAGGGGATTTTCAATATGTAATTCAACGTGTTCAGGTGCGATATAGTTTGCCATATCAACTGCTTCATCTATACTATTAACAACAAAAGCTGCACCGTAATTCTCAAATGCTTTCACCAGTTCATATTGACGAGGTAGGTTTTGTGCTTGTAGTTCTATTGCTCCTTTTACTTGTTCAGCAAAACCGAGAGATGTTGTAACAAGTATAGCAGAACATTCTGCACCGTGTTCAGCTTGTGATATCAGATCAGCAGCAACAAAATCTGGATCTGCAGTACCATCAGCAATTACGAGTATTTCACTTGGACCTGCAATTTTGTCGATATCGACGTGTCCGAATACCTCTTTTTTCGCCAGTTGGACATATAGGTTTCCTGGACCGACTATTTTATCAACAGGAGCAATCGTCTCAGTACCATAAGCCATTGCAGCCACTGCTTGTGCGCCACCACATTTATAGATTTCATCTACACCACATTCAGCTGCTGCAACTAACATGTGTGGGTTAATCTGTCTATTACGCATAGGTCCCATACAAAGAACAATTTCTTCTACACCAGCAACAGTTGCGGGAACAACACTCATCAGTAAAGACGAAACTAAGAGTTGACTGATAGAAGGAACAGAAACACCAACGCGTCTTAATGGACGGATGAGATGACCTAACAAGACACCATTTTCTTCAGTGGAAATCCATGAAGTACGCATCTGTTTTTGATGAAAACTTTCTATGTTTTTTCTTGCATGTGTAATTGCTTCAATATAGCCAGATTCTACTTCAGAATATGCTTGCTTGAATTCGCGTTGTTGAACTCTAAGTCCTTTAGCAGAAAGTCTTGGTGCATCAAGTTTACGAGTATATCGTGCAACAGCCTTATCACCTTCGGCTTGCACTTCACTCAAGGTGCGGCGTACAGTTCTGATTATATTTTCATCCATTAATTTACCGCGCTCGTTTAGTTTTTCAAGAAAGGATTTGCTTTCTGGGGTCGGTGTTTCAATAATACGCAACATGGTAGAATATTTTGCTCCATTGTTCACTAATAGTATTTATTATATTATTCAATTTTCGTTAACCCTGACTATATCTGCACCAAGATTGTTTAGTTTTGTCTCAATTGATTCATATCCCCTGTCAATATGATAAATACGGGATACGGTTGTTTCTCCAGCAGCTGCCATACCCGCCATAACCAGTACAGCACCAGCGCGTAAATCTGATGCCATCACAGGTGCACCACTAAGAAATTGCACTCCCTGTATGATTGCTTTCCGTCCTTCCAATCTAATATCAGCTCCCATTCTGTTCAGTTCCGCTGCATGTATAAAACGATCCGTATGTACATTTTCGGTAATTGTACTTGTTCCTGAGGCAAGACTTAGCAATCCCATCATTTGTGCCTGCATGTCTGTTGGAAATCCTGGGAATGGGACAGTTGTTACATCTATTGCCTTGAGTTGATTTGGTACTGTAACATGAACACCTGTAGTTTTCCAATCTAATTGAACACCTGCCTTTGTTAGTGTTTCTGAAATTGCAGGAATTTGCTTTTGAGTAATACCTTCAACAAACACATCTCCATCAGTAATTGCACCAGCTACCATAAAAGTTCCAGCTTCAATATCGTCGGATATGACTGAGTGTTCTGTTCCATGTAATTGTTTTACACCGCGAATCGTCAAGACAGACGTACCAATTCCCTCTATATCAGCCCCCATAGCATTTAGAAATTTTACGAGATCACTAATATGTGGTTCACGTGCTGCCCCACGGATTACGGTTGTTCCTTCTGCTAAGGTCGCAGCCATTAGGACGTTTGCAGTTGCACCGACACTTGGACCGTGTTGACCGGTTAAATCCATATCAACACCGACTAACTCTTCGGCTTGGGCATAAATATATCCTTTTTTGACATCTACATTTGCCCCTAATTGTTCTAAACCACGTATATGTAAATCAACAGGTCTTGGACCTATAGCACATCCTCCGGGAAATGAAACTTTTGCTTTACCCAATTTTGCCACAAGAGGTCCCAAGACATAAATGGAGGCACGCATCTGACGTACTAATTCATAAGGTGCTTCATATTCCATTCGGTTTATAGGTTCAATATAAAGAGATCCATTTTTACGTGTAATCGAAGCCCCTAAACCTTCAAGTACTGCACTGAGAGTTTTTACGTCTGTTAGATTAGGGACATTATGTAGGACACTTACACTGTCACCAAGAATAGCTGCTGCGACTGCAATCGGGAGAACAGCATTTTTTGAACCGCTGATTTGGACTTTTCCTTTAAGTCTTGTACCACCATTTATGATTAATTTCTGCATTTTCTACCCCTTATGTTGAATTGGATATGTGTATTTTGTATATAATTTGTTATTTCTTTTCTGTTGCATAAACGATGCCAAAGCAGAACTTGTTACATATTATAGATAATATCAACTCAAATTAATAGAGTAACATAAGAGAATCATGATCCTTTTAAGGATGCGATCTATTCACTCTGTAAAAAGGTTCTTCTGATGGTGAACGGAAATGGTTCTTATATGATTTTTACAAATCTGACAGGGCATAATATACATTTGCAAATCATAGAAATGTATCCTAATAATTGTATCAAAATAGACACATGTTCTTATTCTATGCCAGTTGGTTATTAGAAATGATTTGCATTGGTAACACTTTTCTGATAAACTTTGAAATTAAATTTTCATCATTAAAATCTATTGAGGTGAACAGATGGCAGAAAAAACATATCGTGTTGGTGTAATCGGTTGTGGTGGCATGGGTCGTGCCCATGCTCGTAGTTGGGATGGATCTGGACGTGCTAAAGTTGTCACAGCATCAGATATAAGTGCAGACTCTGCTGCGAAATTTGCAGATGAGCTTTCACTTCCCTCTCATTATACCGATTTTGAGGAAATGTGTGAGAAAGAAGAACTGGACATTGTTAGTATTACAACATGGCAGAGTGTTCGTGCTGAACCGACCATCGCTGCAGCTGAAAACGGTGTCTTAGGTGTTATTACCGAAAAACCGATGGCTGCCTCGGTTGGAGATGCACAGGACATGATGGATGCCTGTGAAAAGAATGGAACAAAACTTGTAGTCGGACACCAAAGACGATTTAGTGCTCAGAACTGTGAAGCACGTCGACTCATTCAAGAAGGTGCAATTGGACAACCTCAGACGATGTTACGTCGTGATGGACATGGATTACTCAATCGTGGGACACATGAAATCGACGAAATGCGATTTATCCTTGGTGATCCAGATCCGCTTTGGCTTATCGGTCAGGTATCTCGAAAGACCGACCGTTGGGAACGACGTGTAAGAACAGAAGACCTATGTATGGCAGAAATCTGCTTTGAAAACGGTATCCGTGGTATCTATGAGAGTGATTTACCGGGTCCAGGTCTACGAGGTGATGCGGTCTATGGTGATGATGGTCAACTGCGTCGTGGAGGAGACGGTACAATTGAACTCCTGAACAGCAAAACTTCAGGTTGGCAAACTATCAAACCACGACAGAGCGAACCAAATCAGTTTAGCGAGATGTTAGCATGGATTGAAGGTGATATTGATGAGCATCGCAATGCTGGTAGACATGGACTCTGCACAATCGAAATCCTTATGGCTTTCTATGAATCTGTCCGTCTTCAAGATGTCGTTACATTTCCACTGACAACCCGACCAAATCCACTTGACCTACTTGTTGAAGGTGGAAAGTTACCGGTTCATAAAGAAGGTCGTTACGACATCCGTGCACCATTTCCCGAACAGAAATAGTTGTCTTTTCAATTCTATTCCTAGAGTGGGCGGTTTTCCCGCCCATTTTCCTTTAACAATCTACTTCCTTTCCTTCACTTCCGTAAACATCCATCCGTTCTTGAGTTGTTATTTCTTCCGAACTTGCCGGCTTATAATGAAATTGGAGTGCCCTACGTCTTTGTGTTGTTTGATTAGCTGGACTACCGTGATGTAATAATCCGTGCCAGAAAAGACACCCACCAGGTGGAAGCGGTACCACAGTATCGCGAGCAATGGGGACATGTGTATCACATATCTGCCAGTCTCTACGTTTGAAATGTATCATCGGTCCTTCGTTATGGGATCCTGGAATGATATGCATACAACCATTTTCTGCAGTTGCTTCATCTAAAGCGATCCACACACCGACAACGGTTGTTCCATCCTGTAGATTGAAATAGGCACAATCTTGATGCCAAGGTTTCTCTGAACCGAATCGTGGTGGTTTCACCAGTGCCATGTCTTGAAATAGTACAGGTTTATCCCCCATAATTTTTTTAAGGACACCGAGTAGTCCAGCATGTTCTGCTAAGGCGTTCAAGCGCGGTTCATAATTTACATAATTAAATATTTTTCTTATCGCATCACGTCTTTCATCAGCATTCATATCATCCTTTTTCTTAGCGAGTGTCGGTTCAAATTGGATTGCTCTGAAGTCAGGATTATTACCATCCATCAGATAAACCATACCATCTATAGCATCCTGAACTTCATTCGCGGTGAATGCATCTTCTATGACAAGATAACCGTGCTGATGAAAGTACTGAATATCTGCTTCAGTTACTCCTGCGAAACTACCAGAGATACCTTTTGCGACTGTGTCAAAACTATACAATTCCTCTGGATATGATATTGGTGGTGGTTGGGAATTGATTGTTGCTGATTCACTTGTTACAGGTTGATTCATCACTGTACTCCTTATATTTCTCCTCGTCCTTCTCGCTCAAGTAATGTTAAGAACTCGTTGACACGATTGATTGCGGCTTCAGCCCGTTCACGTTCTGATTCACTTTTTTCTTCTTCCGCAGCCCACTGTTTTCGTAAAGGAAGCCACTCACTTTTCAGGTATTCAAGTTGATTGAGGAAATGTGGGTCTTCTGTTTCACTAACAAAATACTCTATAATGCCGAGTAACCCATATTTTCTATTGATTTCCATATCGTCCAATTCAGCAACCATTGTTGTGAAAAGCTGCAGATTTCTATCTTGTCGTGCTTGTGCGACTTCACGCGAGGATTCGGTTAGTAGTTTGTCAACAAATTCCTGTTTGGAATTGATCCAACGTGGTAGATTTCTGACATATTCCTCCAAATCAAAATTACCGCGTTGTAAAGCAAAATATGCATGAATATGAATATTGCGAAAAAAGCCAGTATAACCTATATTTGGGTCCATTGTGTCTGCGTCATATAGTATCTGGTTCTCAATACTTCCATACAACAGTTTAAAGTCTTCAGCAGTAAGATTCATCGGTTTTAAATGTGCAAGTACGACAGATGTAGCGGCTTCCACAAATGCTGGTTCAAAGTCATACATTCCCAAAATGTTCTCAGTGATGACAGCACCAGATTCGTGATGTACCTTTCCCTCCAAGTTGTGTTTTTCGTAAAGTTCAGTCACAACGTTATTTCTTGCTGGTGTAAGCATTTCATTCAACCAAAAACCGTTGTGATCAAGAATACGTTTCCCGTTATCGTCTGTTAGTATTACACCATCGTATCGTTTTGTAATGTCATGTAACGTGCCAGCCACTTCCAGAAGCTTGACATCACCACCTTCACGTCTACCGAGTTCCATGCTCATCGCACGAACACGCATCGTGTGGTTCCAGGTATAGTGTCGCCATTGGAATCCAACTCTATTATGATCCCATAAACTAAAAGTTTCAGTTGCAAGAGTTTCCAATTCACTCAAGACTTGGTCATAATTCATACTAACCTCTTTTACTTTTTTAGTTATACTTTACACGGATAAGTGCTAATCCGTTTGCTGGAGCAGAAGCACCTGCTACTGATCTGTCCTTTGCATTTAAAATACGATGAAACTGATTACATGCTCTATCCACATTCCCAGAGACATCTTTAGTGCATTTCAGAGCAGTACCAACAATTGCCCGAACCATACCCCGTAAGAATGAATCTGCTTCTATTTCGATGTACACAAATTCATCATCTTTCCAACATCCGGCATCAATTACCTCACAAATTGGGTTAATTCTATCGCTTCCAGTTTTTTGAAAAGAGGAGAAATCTCTTCTTCCAAAAATACTTTTGCATATTGTATCAATAGAGTCAACATCTAATTCCTTTGGATAGAAATGACATGTCCTCCACAATAGTGCGGATCTATATGTACGATTTAATATGGTATACCGATAACGTCTACTTGTTGCATTGAATCGGGCATGAAAATCTGTAGAGACTTCATCCGCTGCAGAAACAACAATATCATTTGGTAGAATTGCGTTAAGTCCTTTTTGAAAAGCAACTGTAGGTATTTCTGAATCCGTATGGAAGTTTGCTACCTGCCCTTCAGCGTGTACACCAGTGTCTGTCCTACCTGCACCGACGATTTGTATCGGTGTTTTTGTCAATTGAGTTAATGACTGTTCAATTGTTCCTTGAATAGTAGGTAGGTTTGGTTGGATTTGCCATCCACAATAATTTGTACCTTCATATTCAAGTACAAGTTTTATGTTTCTCATTATGTCACGTTAAATTGTCAAATGCAAGTAGATAAAATAAGATTATCACAGACTGTATATAGGTGTCAAACGAAATTTATTATATCAGATTGAAAATGTTAATTAGATGCATCAAGATCAAGAATATGATACGATAGGTGATAAAGGACAATATACCTGGAGGAAGGCATTGATGAGTAAAATAAAAATAGGTGTAGTTGGGTGTGGTGCGGTTGCACAGGTTCAGCATCTACCGAACCTGAAACATCTTCATAGAGAATATGAAGTAAAGGCTGTTTGTGACTTGTCTCAAAAAGCTGCAGAGGCAGTAGTCAAAAGGTTTCAGATTCCACATTATGTCACAGACTACAA
Organism: Candidatus Poribacteria bacterium; assembly: GCA_022825665.1. Classification (GTDB taxonomy): domain Bacteria; phylum Poribacteria; class WGA-4E; order WGA-4E; family WGA-3G; genus MSPOR6. Next base: position 5,454 of record JAJDWI010000084.1, on the reverse strand, counting down.
TAAGCTATTGGATATGGATGTTGATGCTGTGCTGTTATGTCATGGAGACCCGAAAACAGAAGTTGCCCTTGCTGCGTTTGATGCTGGTAAACATGTATTTATTGAGAAACCTGTTTGTTTTTCACTAAAAGAGATTGATATGATGATTGAGGCACAGAAGAAGTCAGGAAAAGTTGGACAAGCAGGTTATATGAAGGTGCATGATCCTGCGTTTCAACTTGCAAAACAGGAAGTTGATAGCCTGGATGGTTATCGTTTTGTTCAGATAAACCATCTGCATCCCAGAAATGAATTACATCTTAGCCAATTTGATATTGAACGATTTAACGATGTGCCATCAGATGCATTTGCTCCCGCACATTCAGCACGTCAGAAAGCGCGTTATGATGCGATTGGTGATGTGCCTCCAGATGTAGAACGAGCCTTTTTTCTTCTCTCAGGAAGTATGATTCACGATATATACAGTTTACGTGTTATGCTTGGTACGCCGAGTGAGGTAATAAGTGCTGAGGTGTGGGCAGATGGTGCTGGTGTGTGTATTGTCTTCGCCTTTCCGAACGGTGCGCGATGTGTTGCTACTTGGGTTGATTTACCAGAACTCTGGGATTTTAAGGAAACTTTAGAGATTTATGGCAGCAATAAGCGCGTGTTGGTTTCGTATCCAACCGGTTTTTCACGAGGGATTCTTTCTGAGGTAACAATACAGGGAATCGATGAGGATGGGATAACGTATACAAAACAACCTACTATTGAATGGGAAAGTGCATTTGTTCGTGAGCTGCGCCATTTCCATGCATGTATTACCGAAGGTGAACCGTGTTATACCTCAATTGAGTCAGCGAGAAAAGATATTGAGTTAATCATTAACATCGTGAAATGTTATGCGAATCGGACAAACGTAAAAATTGGTTAGTGGAAATCGCAATTATATTGAAATGAAAATAGAAAAATGGGTAGGCAATAGTACCTACCCATTTTGAAATTGAGAATTATAGTTTATTCTACTACATCTTCAGGGACTTCATCCGCTACAATGGGAAGAATTTCTAATTTCGCTCCTGTGGTCCCCGTTACGATGAAACGATTGATAATCAAAGCAGTACCAGTAATAGGTATTGGACGTGGTGTTGGAACCATTTCTTCCATCATTTCCTCTTCATCAATAACTTCAATTATTTCACCATCTTCAGGTGGTTGTTCACCATCTTCGGGTGGCTGTTCGTCGCCATCTTCAGGTGGTTGTTCACCATCTTCGGGTGGCAATTCACCTTCACCAGGCGGTAATTCACCATCGGGGAACGGTAGGTTTTCAAATAAATTCATGAAGAATTCTTCAAAGAACTTCTCAAAAAATTCTTCAATTGAAGGTTCTTCTGGTTCTGGTTCATCTTCTTCTAATGTAGCCAAAGTCACAAGAACTAATCCCTTATCATACTGTAGATTTTTAAGTCGTCCAATCAGTTGATCTAAATTCTCTGGTGATGGCGCGAATGGATTTCCAAACGGATTAAGACCGTATTCAGTTACAGCTGCTATAGATATTTCAGCAGCTCCAGGAACGAAATTCTCAGGTATCTGGAGTTTCACTTCCCTATACATCTTACGACTTTGTCCAGTTGCACTCCAGTGAGGCAGCATTTCAAGAACAAAAGTTGCTTCTTCACCTTGTTTGACTTCACCTATAACATGAATGTCTGTAATCTCTGTATGAAGAATGAAGGGTAGGTCAGCAATTGAGATGTTTACTTCATCAATGGTTGCTCTTCCTGCTCCGTTAGCAAGAATATTGGTGAATGACTGAACAATGAAACCCATATTTTTTAATACAGATTCATACGGATCTGATGCAATTGACCTGAAAGATTCAGTATAAACGTTATCAGTTTCTTTAAAACTGATAGCAACGTTTGCTTCGATTGTACCCGCGTTAACTTCCATCTTTATTGCATCTAAAGTAGCCGCTGCAACAATTGGGATTGCCCATTCTTGTCCATAAGCAACTTTATGGTTTGTTGTAATTGGTTGTCGACTATTGACCGGTAAATAAGATACATTTACATTTATCATCGGAGGTAATTTACCGAGTTCACCGACAATACCGGGGCGTAGGTCTTTTGTAACAGTACCAATTGGATTTCCATAAGCAGTTGCTGACTTATATGCTATCTCAGTATTAGGAACAATTCCATCAACTACTGCTCTATATACTGGTAATGATGCTTTACCTTCACGGAACATATCATGTCCAAATGCTACAAATTTGTCTCCATACACTTGTGTGACAGTGCCGAAACTCATACTGTTCACTATATCGCCAGTGACTATTGCGACACCAATCATGTCTCCTGCAGACAAATTTGGAGAAGCATTTGCAGGAGGTGCTGCAGGTGCACCACCAATGTGTGAGAAGAATTCAACATTATTGAATTTTGAATCAGCAAGGTATGAAGAAAGTTGTTGTAGTCTGTCGTTACCAATACCTGAGATAGTAATAGGTATCTTCACAGCGGAATAGGTTGAGTTTATGACTGCACCAGGTGCTCCGGGTGGAAGGAATTCACCAAATGTATTATGATACAATGTTGCTTCCATCGCATCTATAGGTGTAACCCAGAATCTGTATGGGGCTATTGCCCAATCATTGCCATAAGCAAGTGCTCCAAAAACACGACCTGCCGTACCTACTGGACTCCCCGACATCCCTTGTGCCAGTCCACCCATCGCAGTAACTGCTTCATCTGTCAACACACATTCGTAAAGCGGAAAACCGAATCTTGAACTTTGTACTCTACGAAATTCTGCTTCAACTATTATCTTACTTGTACCTTCAATCGCAGTAATGATTTGAATTGGTGTTTTCGTCGCGAGTCCACGGACTTCATCTACGTACATACTTTCAAGTTGAACTTCACCAACTATCGGTGCAGCGATTAACCCATCTGATCCATCAATCATTGTGGGATTATTTAATTGTGTTTGTTCTTCATCTGATGAACAACTCATCTGACAAAGAATTACTACAGCAATACCCAATAAAACAAAAAAACGTTTCACTATAAGTGTCTCCTAATTTGAGATTTATCTTGTATATTTATAACAAAATTATTTTTATTTTGAGATTATTATAAACCTGTCAAAGATTATAGTATAGAAGTGTATTCTTATATTTTGAAATAAAACCTATTGACTAATGGAGTATTCAAAAAAAGACTTCGATTGTTGATGTTAATCTAATATAGACTTGTACATAAAACTCAAAATAAACCACTAATATTATAATCTATCCTTGAATGTAATTCAAGAAAGATAACCTGTTCTAATATGACAATTTTTGAAAATAATTAGATATATCGTATGTAAGAGTAACTTTCTGTCATGATTGGAAAGTCACTCCTACAGAATATAAATGATGTAATAGGTAGTTACTACATCAAATCCTTAATTGTACAGAATAAAATAAGTAGGTGAGTCTACCAAGCAACCCATCCGCCATCAACAGCGATTGTTTGACCAGTGATCCAATTTGCTGCATCCGAAGCTAAGAATAAAACGGCTCCGACTACCTCATCTACTTCTCCGACTCGTCCCATAGGTATACGACGGACGACATCCTCATAGAATTCCTTTCGTTGTAAGAGAACATCTGCCAAAGGTGTTCGGGTGAATGCGGGTGCAACTGCATTGACAGTAACGTTGTGTGGTGCCCATTCGACTGCGAGTCCCTTTGTTAATAGAACAACCCCGCCTTTGCTACCAGAGTATGCAGTACGCAATGGTCCACCTACTAAACCCATAGTTGAGGAGATGTTTATGATTTTTCCACTCTCGCGTTCAATCATAGGCTTTACCAAAGTCTGTGTTAAGAAGAATAAACCTTTTAGATTTAGGTCATATATTGCATCCCAATCCTCTTCAGTTAGTTCTAATGCGGGTTTAGGACGATTTGTACCAGCGTTATTTACGAGAATATCGACTTTTCCCCACACATCAATAGCTGCTTGTGCACCTTCTTCAACAGACTTCATATCGCTTACATCAAAAACAACAGGTTCTGCTTCCCCTCCATTTGCGCGAATTTCTTCAGCGACTTCATCAAGGTCGGAACGTGTTCTGCTATTCAAGACAACCTTCGCACCCATCTGTGCAGCAGCGTGTGCGATGCCTTTACCGATTCCTTTACCAGAACCTGTAATTAACATAACTTTATCATTCAATTCAAATCCTGGAAATGCCATAGATTTCCTCCTAATGACTCGTTCTAATAATAATTTTGGTATTATTATATCGCTAATTTCAATGTGTTTTCCAATAACATAGCTCTTGTTAAAGGACCGACCCCACCGGGTACAGGTGTAATAAATCCTGCTACATCTTTAACTTCATCAAATTTGACATCACCGACAAGTCGTTTCTCAATTGAATTTATACCAACATCTATGACAATTGCTCCCCGTTTTATCATCTCTGCCGTGATGAATTCAGGTTTTCCTACAGCTGCTATTAGTATATCCGCTTGTTTAGTCATTTCAGAGAGATTATTTGTGCGAGAATGGCAATATGTGACAGTTGCATTGCGATTTAGGAGCATAATACCTACTGGCTTGCCAACAAGATGACTTCTACCAACACATACAGCATGTTTGCCTTCAATAGATACACCGGATGACTCAATAAGTCGTATAATACCTGTAGGCGTGCAGGGAGTAATACCTTCTCGATTAATGAAAAGGTCACCTAAATTTTTAGGTGTAAGACCATCTGCGTCCTTATCAGGTGCGATAGTATCAATAATGGTTTGTTCATCAATTATCTTTGGGAGCGGCATTTGCACCAGTATACCGTGGATATCACTACGATCATTCAATTCATCAACTTTGTTAATGAGTACTTGTTGTGATATTTTTGATGATAATCGATGAACTTCTGAATGGAAATGGACTTTGTCACAATCGCGTTGTTTGTGTTTAATGTAAAGAGTGGAGGCGGGATCATTACCGACTTGAACAACAGCGAGTCCGGGAGAAAATGTAAGTTTTTTTAATTTCTTACGGATTTGACTCCGAATCTGTTGTGCAAGACGAGTTCCATTAAGGATTTCTGCAGACAATGATCTAATCCTCCTATGTGATAGGTGGGTGGATATATTATGTGTGAGAAGAACAATGGTATAAATGTAAAAGACACAATAAGACCAACGGAAATTATTATATCAGTTTATGTTAGAATTGTCTAGTCATAGTGACCCACTACCTAAAGGTAGAGGCTTGTGCTTCGTAGCAGTTTGCGTTTATCTCTAAGAGAACACCCATCTTATTTCTGCTCCACAATAGTTGCTATGCCAACTATGCACCGTAGTGCCTAAGATGTTTGACACGTGATTTTTGAACGAGATGCGATATTTCAATCGTCTTTCTCTGAACGTGCAATAGATGGGACAAAGTCCCTTTAGCAGTA